>USNH01000013.1 GCA_900556015.1 uncultured Eubacteriales bacterium
CCAAAATCATGCCAGGGACGGCGGCATCGTCCCGAAGGTGGTGGTGAGCTTTGTCTAATATCAAAGAACTGGCAAACGTGCCGGAGATCAGCTTCATCGAAAACATGAGCCTGCAGGAGACTGAGGAGCTTGTGCGGGCAAACTACACGCGCATCTTCAAGGAGCTTACCGGGCAGGACGCGGAGCTGGGCGAGGCGGACGCGAAGAACCTGATCATCAAGTCGTTCAGCCTTGTGCTCTACCAGGTGATGCAGTATGTGGAGGCCAAGGGCCGGGCGGAGCTTTTGAAGACCTCGACCGGCGACGCGCTGGACGCACTGGCGGCCCTGTTCGGCATTACGCGGCAGGAGGCCAGGCGGGCCACGTGCATCGTGCGCTTCACGCTGTCCGGCCAGCGGAGCGAGCCGACGGCCATTCCGGCGGGCACACGGGTGAAGACCCAGGACGGGAAATACTTCAACACCGTGGACTACGCGGAAGTCACGGCGGGCGAGCTGACCGTGGACGTGGACGTGCAGGCGGAGGAGGCCGGAGCAGAGAGCAGCGGCATCGCCGCCGGAGAGATCGACACGCTGGTGGACCCCATCCCCTACGTTGCGAGCGTGGAGAGCATCGAGGCGAGCACGGGCGGACTGGACATCGAGGACGACGACGGCCTGACGGAACGGGTGTGGCTGGCCCCCAGCAAATACTCCTGCGCCGGACCGCGAGACGCCTATGCTTACTATGTGAAGGAATGGCGGACGGACGTGGACGACGTGCAGATCGTCAGCCCGGAGCCGTGCGTGGTGCACGTTTATGTGGTGCTGGACGGAGGCGTGCTGCCCACGGAGACGGAGCGGGAGGAGCTGGCCGCCTACCTCAACGGCGACACCATCCGCCCGCTGACGGACATCGTGAGCTGCCCGGCGGCGGAGGAGGTCCCCTACGACATCAGCCTGACCTACTGGATCGCCAGCAACGACCAAAAGAGCGCGGGCACCATTCAGGCCCAGGTGGAGGCGGCGGTGGACGCCTACGAGAGCTGGCAACGCAAGATGGGACGGGACATCAACCCGACCGAGCTTGTGTACCGGGTCCGCGCAGCGGGAGCCAAGCGCGTGAAGCTGGCGGCCCCGGCGGACATCGTGATCGAGAAAACGCAGCTCCCGAAGCGGAACACGCGCACCGTGACCTACGGAGGGCTTGAGGATGATTAAAAGTCTGCGTCAAGCCCGCATTACAGACGGCCTTCCGAGGGTGTTGGCGAGACAGGAATGGGTGATCGCCCTGTCCGAGGCCCTGGGGCTGGCCCTGGGGAAGACGCTGGACTACACCGACGAGAGCCAAATCTACACACGGCTGGACACTGCGCCGGAGACGGTGCTGGATGTACTGGCCGTGGACTGGAAGATCGACTGGTACGACACCGAACTGACGGTGGAGCAGAAGCGCCGCATCGTGAAGACGGCGCTGACGGTCCGGCGGCTGATGGGCACAGCGGCGGCGGTGAAGCTGCAGGTGCACGCCATCTACCCGGAGGCCACCGTGACGGAGTGGTTCCAGTACGACGGGAGGCCGGGCTGCTTCCGGGTGAGCCTGCCGCTGCCGAAGGAAGGCATCACGGCGGCGGAATACCGGCGGCTCAAGACCGGCATCCTGACCACGAAGAACGAGCGCAGCCACCTGGACATGATCGACATTCAGCATGAGTGCGAAGCCGTGGTGATCACGGGCGGGTGCTGCTCCATGAGCCAGATCATCGAGGTATGGCCGGAGCTTGTGAGCGAGCTGGAAGTGACCGGCGAGCGCTTGACTGGCGGCGCGGCCAGCATGAGCCAAACGGCGGAGGTCTGGCCGGAGCTGACGGAGGCGCTGGAAATCCTGACATACCGGCACACCGGCGGAGCCGCGAGCACCGCGCAGGCCGTGGAGGTATGGCCGGAGCTGGCGGCGGTGGTGGAGATCACCGTGACGCGGCACACCGGCGGCGCGGCGCACACGGACCAGGCGCTTGAGGTCTGGCCGGAGCTGACCGAGCAAATCGAAGCAACGACAGAGCTGGACCGGGGCGGCGGGACCGCTGCGAGCCAGGTCGTTGAAATATACCCGGAAGGGGGAGGATGAAATGGACACTGAAAACGTAGTTGTCACCAAACAGGACCGAAAGTACAAGACCCTCGTGACCGACATCGGCAAAGAGAAAATGACCAACGCTATTCTGAACGGCAAGAAGGTCAACGTCGTCATGGCGGCGGTGGGCGACGGCGGCGGAAGCTACTACCTGCCCACGGCGGATATGACCGCGCTGGTGCATGAGGTGTGGCGCGGGGCCATCGCCAGCAAAGAGATCAACAGCAAATCCTCTAACATGGTAGACGTGAAGTTCGTGCTGCCGGGGACCGTGGGAGGCTTCACCGCGCGTGAAGCTGCCCTGATCGACGACGAGGGCGACATGATCGCCGTGTGCAACCTGCCGGACACGGAGAAGGCAGCCATCGAGGACGGCATCGCCGCTGCGCTGACCATTCTCATGCACATCGTTATGACCAACAGCGACGCACTGACCTTTACGCTGGACCCGACCACCGACACGGCGAGCGCCGTGTGCGTGGCCTTTACCATCCCGCATGAGGCATGGCAGAGCGCGGGCGGCGCGGAGGACGACGAGGGCGGCGGCACCTACCCGTGCCGGGCTGATGTGGTGTGCGACGAGGCGACCGCCATGCACACGCCCATCGCAACGCTGGACAAGGCGTGCCTGGCGGCGGCCAAGGCGTGCGAGCTGTGCCCAACGGTGGAGACCGCGAGCGGCGTGCTGCGCTTTTGGGCGATGAAGGTGCCGGACGGCGAGCTGACCGGAAGCGTGTTGCTGGTCGGCCAGGGCGGCGGAGGCAAGAGCGGCGACGGGAGCTACACCCTGCCGACGGCAACCCCCTTCCGCCTGGGCGGCGTGAAGGTGGGCGACGGCCTGACCGTGGACAACGAGGGCAAGCTGTCGGTCGATGCGGCCAACACTGAGGAGACCACCGGCGCGCTGAACGAAGTGTTCGGCGCAGAGGACGGCAAATAAGCCGCCCCACAATCCCATAGCACCGTCGCTTGAAGCGGCGGTATTTTTATCGACAATTCCGGGGGCATCCCCGAAATTGAATATTTTTTAAGGAGGACAAAAATATGTCCAAATTCGTAAATCTCGAACAGATCAAGGTGCTTGCCAACAAGGTCAAGTCCGAAGACGCCGCCCTGGGTACTAAGCTGGAAACGGTCACCACCAAGGTCGATAACCTGGTCGCCGCTGGCGGCGAGGCCAACATCCTCGAAGGCGTCAAGGTCAACGGCGCTGCCCTGGCTATCTCCGACAAGATGGTTGACATCCTGATCGCCTCCGGCGAGGAGAACGGCACCATCTCCGTCAACGGCGCTGCTGTTGCCATCAAGGGCCTGGCCGCTCTGGCCTACAAGTCCGAGATCACAGAGGACGAGCTGGGCGAGGCTCTGAAAGCCTCTATCGCCGCGAAGGCCACCAAGGCCGATCTGGACGCCCTGACCGTCCGCGTGGGCGACATCGAGAAGGCCGGTTATCAGACCGCCGAGCAGGTACAGGCCGCTATCGCTGCCTCCGGCCACGCTCATTTTGAGGTCGCTGAGACTGACCCCACCGCTGAGGGCTTCGAGGCTCAGGCCAACGTCATGTACCTGTACATGAACAGCAAGACCAAGCACTATGACATCTACGCCAAGGTCGGCGAGAGCGTCGTCCTGCTGGATGATACCACCGTCGATATGAGCGAGTATGACAAGACCGCCGACGTGACCTCCGCCATCAGCGCCGCCATTACCGCGCTGAACATCGACCAGTACGCCACCGACAAAGACCTGACCGCCGCTGTTGAGCGCGTGACCGCCCTTGAGACCGCCATCGCCAACGTCTACACCAAGAAGGAAGTGGACGACAAACTGGCGACCAAGATGGATAAGGCCAGCATGGACGCCTACGCCACCGACGAGGAGGCCCAGCAGGCCGCCGCCAACGCCGTTGCCGGTGCTCAGGCCACCGACACCGAGTTCAACGCCGCCATGAATGAGGTCTGGACCCCCACCAAGGGCTAAGGCACCTCCTCACGTCAGAAACGAATACCAGGGCCGGGGCGAAATGCCCCGGCTCGCTTATCAGGAGGTGAAACCCAGTTGGCTGACGAGAAGAACGTAACTCTGGAACAGTTCAAAGGCTTTATGACCAAGGCCGACGAGCGGCTGGACAAGTTGGAAGTCGGCAAGGAAAACAAGGTTTCGCCCGTCAGTATCACTATTCCGACGGAGGGGTGGGCCTCCGAGGAGATCGGGGAGACCGACGAGGAAGGAACCGAGGCATCCTATCCCTTCTACTACGACATCGCGGCGGCGGACGTGACCGCAAAGCACCGGGCGGACGTGACGATCAGCCGCGAAAGCCTGGATGCGGCGACGGTGTGCGGCCTGTGCCCGACCAGCGAGACGACAGAGGGGAAGATCAGGCTGCGCGCTATGAAGGCACCGACGGAGGCCATTACGGCGGAATACTGGCTGCGCAGCGGGAAGGAGTAATACATGGCATTAGGACAAGTGAATGTTCCCGGCGCTGCCGGGATGGACGCAGTAGAGGCGAAGCAGGCCGCTCAGGCGGCCAAGGAAGCGGCTGAGGCCGCCCAGCGCACCGCAGAGAGCGCCGGGAAAACGGCGGACGCCGCCATGCAGAAGGCTGCTGACGCCGAGACGGCGGCGGGCAACGCGGACAGCAAGGCGGACGCGGCCCTGGATGCGGCCAACACCGCCGCCGGTGCCGCGACGGCTGCCGCCAGCGCCGCCAGTGCCGCCGAGGAGAGCGCGAACAGCGCCAACACGGCGGCCAACGAGGCCAAGACTGCGGCGAGCAACGCGCAGAAGGCGGCGAACGACGCGCTGAAAGCCGTGACCAAGCTGACCAGCGTGATCAACAGCGTACCCACCCAGGCGGGCATCTTGACGTACACGGGCGCGGCACAGTCCCCCTCGTGGAACGGGTACGACACGGAGAAGTTGACCATCGGCGGAACGACCAGCGGCACCAACGCAGGCAACTACGCTGCGACCTTCACACCCAAGGAGGGCTACGAGTGGGCCGACGGCACCAAGACCGCCAAGAGCGTGACCTGGACGATCAACAAGGCCAGCCTGTCCGTACCCGCGCAGAGCGGGACGCTGACCTACACGGGAAGCGCACAGTCTCCCCAGTGGAGCAACTACGACAGCAATAAGCTGACCATCGGCGGGACGAGCACCGCCACCAACGCGGGAAGCTATGCCGCGACCTTCACGCCGAAGGCCAACTACCAGTGGTCCGACGGCAGCACCAGCGCCAAGAGCGTGACCTGGGCCATCGGCAAGGCGGCGGGCAGTCTGACGCTGGCGAAGAGCAGCGTGACGCTGAACATCTCCTCGCTGACGGAGAGCGTGGCCGTGACCCGCGCGGGCGACGGCGTGATCAGCGCCACGTCCAGCAACACAGCCACGGCGAAGGTGGAGGTGAGCGGCACCAGTGTGAAGATCACCGGCCTCAAGGCGGGCACCGCCAAGATCACCGTGAAGGTGGCGGCGGGCACCAACCACACCGCGCCCAGCGACAAGACCATCAACGTGACGGTCAGCCTGCCCGATACGAGCCTGGCGAACAACACGCCGGACATTATCGCGGCGGCGGCAAAGTCCGGCCAGGCGGCGAACTATTGGAGCGTGGGAGACAAGGTGGGTATCGCGGTCAATGGCTCTTTCGGAGGACTGAGCTATAACAACACCGTGTACGCCTTCATCCTGGGCTTCAACCACAACAGCAGCGTGGAGGGCGGAAACAGCATCCACTTCCAGTTCGGCAAGACGGCGGCTGGTGTGGACATCGCGTTCGTGAACAGCTACGGCTCGACCAGCACGGGCTTCTGCATGAACACCAGCAACACCAACTCCGGCGGATGGAACAACAGCTATATGCGCAAGACCATCTGCCCGGCGTTCCTGGCGGCCCTGCCGACGGCCTGGCAGAACATCATCGCGGCCTGCACGAAGTACAGCGACAACACGGGCGGCGGCTCCAACACCGCGAGCTACGTGACCGCGACCTCGGACAAAATCTGGCTGCTGAGTGAGATGGAGGTCCAGGGTACGAGAAGCTACGCCAACAGCGCCGAGGCGAACTACCAGAAGCAGTACGACTATTACAGGAACGGTAATAGCAAGGTCAAGTACCAGCACACGGCGACGACGAGCGCCTGCTACTGGTGGCTCCGCTCCGTGCGTGCGAGCGGCGCGAACTTCTTCTGCTTTGTGAGCACGGACGGGTCTGCGTACTTCAGCTACGCCTACGGTTCGCTTGGCTTCGCGCCGGGCTTTAAGGTGGCCTAATCCCAAATCAGGCATCGAAAGTGGAGCGGTGGGGGCGCAAGCCCCTACCAGCGAAACGCAAAGCACCGAGTACCCAAATCAGCACAGGCCCCATCCGGCGGGAGCGGCAACGCTCCTGCCGGTGACGGGGGCACCAAACCGGAAGGGAGAACACCGAAATGGCAGTATACAAATCGCGGCGCAAGGACGCGGCGGCGCAATTCGTGGCAGACGCACGAGAACTGCGGAAGGCCACGGTGCGCATCGCACGGAAGTTTCCGGCCAGCTACAAGTACGTGACCACGGGGCCGCTGCTGCAACTGGCGAGCGAGGTCTACATGAACGCGCTCAAGGGAAACAGCATCTACGTCCACAAGGACATGAGCGAGCGGGACTACGAGCTGCGGCACCGCTATCTGGCGGCGGCCACGGCCAGCGCCGACGCGCTGCTGGGCGAGATCACCTTCTGCTATGAGCTGGTGGACGACGGCAACAACTTCTTCCGCAACAAGGAGGAGTACGAGCGGACGTTCCAGACCTGGACGACATTGGCGAACAATGCGCTGTCGCGCCTGCGGGGTGTGATGGACAGCGACAAGCGCCGGTGGAATGGGTACATGAGAGACCGGAAAGCAAAAACACCATAAATCCCCGTAGGGCAAGTTCTGACGGCCACGCCTGCAACTGGTGGCTCCGCTCCGTGAATGCGAGCAACACGAACAACTTCTGCAATGTGAACACGGACGGGTCTGCGAACAACAACAACGCCTACAATTCGAATGGCTTCGCGCCGGGATTTAAGAAAAACCTGGGGCCTGAACAAGTAGCGAACTGCGAAGCTGTGCCCCAAACCTTAAAGGAGAACTTGACCCTTGGAGACTGGTCCGCCATGCGCGGGCTTCATTCCTTAAATCACCACTCGATACGGAGGCCCGGACGCTTCTTGCATGGCCGGGGATTTACGGCGGCGTTGCCCCGGCTCCATGAGCAACCGTTATGCAGCTACTTCAAACCGCTGCGGCAGACGACGCAGGTGCGGGAGGTCATGCGACCCGCAAACCGCGCGCCAGACCGAACGCTGTACGGGTGGGATACTGCATTGGAGGCAACATGATTGAATAGCCAAGAGAGGCACGAGGCCAGATACCAGCGGCGAAAGGCCCGGCGCGAGCAGAGGGCGCGGGAGGCCGGTGGAGCGAGCTTCGAGGAGGTCATGTCATTCGGGAACATCTGCAAGGCCGGAAAGAGCTGCTGTGACGGAGCGCGGTGGAAGACCTCCACCATCAACTTCGAGACGAACCTGCTGGGCGAAGCACAGGCGACCTATGACACGCTGCACTACGGAAAGCGCGTGTTCAAGGGCTTCCACAGCTTTGCGACGGTGGAGCACGGGAAGGTGCGGAACATCGACGCGCTGCCCATCCAGGAGCGGGCCATCCAAAAATGCCTGTGCAAGAACCTTCTAACGGAGGTTTATTCCAGGAGCTTCATCTACGACAACAGCGCGAGCCTGAAAGACCGGGGCATGGACTTCCAGCTCCGGCGGCTCAGGAAGCACCTGCAGGACCATTACCGGCGGTATGGGACTGAGGGCGGTATCTACCAGTTCGACTTCAAGAATTATTTCGGGAGCCTGCCGCACGAGGAGATCAAGCGGCGGGCGCGGAAGAAGATCATGGACGACCGGTTATACACATTGTTCTGCGACTTTGTGGATGATTTCCGGCTGATGAAGACCGCCGACAAGGAAGCACACCGGGGCGTGGGCCTGGGCAGCGAGGTATCGCAGATCATCGCCCTTGACTACGCCAGCCCCATCGACCATTACGTGAAGGACGTGCGCGGCATCCACGGGTACGGGCGGTATATGGACGACGGGTATGTGATCAGCAATTCCTTGGAGGAACTGGAAGACATCAAGCGCAACCTGTACCGCCTGGCTGAGGCGCTGGGCATCGCCATGAGCGACAAGAAGAACATCATCACGCCGTTCCGGCACCACAGCTTCACCTTCCTGAAAATGCGGGTGACGCTGACGGAGACGGGCAAGGTGGTGATGAAGCTCAGTCGCAAGAGCATCCGTGCCATGCGGCGGAAGATGGATATTTTCCGGCGGTGGATGGACGAGGGCCGAATGGGACCGGAGGACGTGTTCCAGTCCTATCAATCGTGGAGAGCGCACGCGAAGCGGTGCAACAGCTACGACACGCTGCGCGCCATGGACGAGCGCTTCACGCGGATGTTCGCTGAGGAACTGGCCGGGCGGCGGAAGCCGTTCCCGTGCACGATGAAAGCCACACGGACCGGGTGCGGCTGGATATACCGGCGGCACGGAGCCGTCATTGAGGAGGAAATGTGCGCATGAAGTACATCACACACAACAGGTTCAAGAAGCTGGCCGCCTGCGGCGAGGCCGTGAACATCCCGTATGGCACGGAGATGGAGACGGCGGGCGACTTCATCATCACCACGGAGGGAAAGCCGATCTGCTACGCGACCAGCGAGGCCGCGAAGATGCACTTCGCCCGCAACGACGACGGGCAAGGGCTGGAACGCGGGAAGCTGACCTGGGCCATCGCGTACTCCCAGCGGGTGCGGACCGGCCCGAACGGACGGCAGCAGCGCTTCACAGAGGAGGAGATCGAGCTGCTGGAACGGAAGTGGGCACATTTCCTGCGGCAGGATGTGGAGGTCATTCTGTTCAACGAAGACTTTTTCGCGGCGGCGGTGCCGGAGCTGAAAGAGCTTGCGGACGCGCTGCACATCAAAGTGAGGAGGTAACGACCCATGTATGCAATTATCAGCAAAGGCGAGCTGCTGGCCCTGTGTGAGCGTCCCCGCTATGTGAAGCGGAACGCGGAGACCGGGGCCTATGTGGAGGCGGCGGAGGCTGAGGCCATCGGCATCGCCGTGGGCGGCGAGGTGTACAACCTGCCCGGCGGCACCGCCATCCCCGACGCGCCGGAGGCGCTGGCACAGGAGGGCGAGGCTGAGGAGTATGTGTTCCGCAACCACGCCCGCATCATCGAGAACGAGGAGACGACCAACGCCGCCTTCGCCGCCGTGGAGGAAGCCATGTGCGAGCTGGACAGCTCCTCGGAGGAGCGGCTGACGGCGGTGGAAGAAGCTCTTTGCGAGCTGGACAGCGCTGCAAACGGAGGAGGTGAAAACTGATGAACGCTATTTGGGCTAATCGACTGGTGGCCGGTACGCGCAAGTGGGCCGAGGTGCCTGCTTCCCGCAAGGCTGGCGTCAAGGCGGAGCTGGCGAGCCGCGTGGAGAACGGCAAAATCAGCGCCGAGCAGTACGAGGAGATCACCGGCGAGGTCTATGCCGGTGAGTAATCTCAAAATCATTGAGGAGCTGTGCGGCATCTGCGCCGACCTGGCGAAGATCGTCACGGAGCAGCAGAAGCTCCTCGCGCAGCACGACGCCGTTGCGCTGGCGGAGGACATCGACCGGGCGAAGGTGCGGTATACCGCGCTGATCGGAAGCGGAGAATGGCCGGACGAGGCGCTGGGCGAAGAACTATGATCGGCGGGGGCCGGGTGGGATAGCTGCCCGGCCCTCCACTGTATCGTCAACAACCAGGAAAGGAGGGTGCCGTTATGGACGACCCCTATATCTCGCGGGCAGAGCACGAGGAGTTCAGCCGCCGTCTGGCGGAGGAGAACAAGAGGCAGGACAAGCGTATCGAAATGCTTGAGGAGAACGTGCGCGAAATGCGGGCGCTGACGAACTCGGTGGAGCGGTTGGCGACCAGCGTGGAGGACATGGTCAAGGAGCAGGAGAAGCAGGGCAAGCGCCTGGAAGTGCTGGAAG
>USNH01000014.1 GCA_900556015.1 uncultured Eubacteriales bacterium
CATCGCCATGACCAACTCCACCAGATCCACGGAGTCAGCGCCCAGGTCATCCACAAAAGAGCTGTCCATGCTGATCTCATCGGTGTCGATGGCGAACTGCTCGGCGATCAGGTCCTGCATCGTTTTGAAGATCTCCTCCACTGTCACGGGATATTCCTCCTTCTCATTTATCTTGGAAAATAATACGGCAATCCCACGGGGCTGTCAATAGTTTTTTCCGATTTTTATTCAGACACCGCCTGCATTTTGTGAATATGGGCGGCGATGTCGTCCACGATGCCGCTTTGGGCCACCTGAATGGCCTGTCCCACGGCGTTTTCGATGGCCTCGGCGTTAGAGCCGCCGTGGGCCTTGATAACGGGCTTGGAGATGCCGATGAAGGCCGTGCCGCCCACCTTGTTGGGGTCGAGCCGGGATTTGAACTCATTCAGCCCCGGCATGACCAGCAGCGCGGCGAGCTTCGTCAGCAGGTTTTTCTTGAACATCCCCTTCAGGGCGCTGCCGGCAAACGAGCCCACGCCCTCGATGGTCTTGAGCATCACGTTGCCGGAGAAGCCGTCGGTGACGATCACATCGCAGCCGCCCTTGATGGCGTCCTTGGCCTCGATGTTGCCGATGAAGTGCAGGTCGCCGGCCTCGTCCGCCTTACGCAGCAACGCCAGGGTGGTCTTTTGCAGCTCCGTGCCCTTGCTGTCCTCCGCGCCGATGTTCAGAAGGCCCACCCGGGGCTGCTCCACGCCCAGCACGCGCTTGGCGTAGAAATTGCCCAAATAGGCGAACTGCACCAGGTACTCCGGCGTACACTCGGCGTTCGCGCCGCAGTCGATGAGCACGGCGCTGCCGGTGGTGGTGGGGATGACGGGGGCCATGGCCGCCCGGCGGATGCCGTGGATACGCTTGGTGATGAGGGTCGCCCCGGTGAGCAGTGCGCCGGTAGAGCCGGCGGACACCACCGCGTCCCCCGCGCCGTCACGGAGCAGCGTCAACGCCACGCCCATGGAGCTGTCCTTCTTCCGGCGGAACACGGTGGCCGGGTCGTCGCACATCTCCACCGTCTCGGTGGTGGGGTGGACGGTCACGCCCTGGGGCAGGGCGGACGCGCCGCACCGGGCGGCGGCATCACGGATGGCGGCCTCATCGCCGGTGAGCACGATGTCGCAGCCGAAGCGGGCGCGGGCGCTGAGTGCGCCCTTGACGATCTCCAGGGGCGCGTTGTCGCCGCCCATGGCGTCGATAATGATCTTCACAGGGAGAGCACCTCCTCTTTGATCTGCTCAACGATGGCAAGAGAGCGCTGGCTCAGTTCGGCGTTCTTGTTGCGCTTGCCCTTGACCCGGTGGTCCAGGGGCGGGATGATGCCGAAGTTGATGTTCATGGGCTGGAAGTCCGCCACCGTGCCGTTGCTGATATACAGGCCCAGCGCGCCGATGGCCGTCTCCTGTGGAAAGTCGATGGGGGCTTGGCCCTTGAGGCGGCGGGCCAGCTCCACACCCACCAGGAAGCCGCTGGCGCAGGACTCCACATAGCCCTCCACGCCGGTCATCTGCCCGGCGAAGGCGATGCGGGGATCGCTTTGCAGGCGGTAGTAGCGATCCAGCAGCTGGGGGGAGTTGAGGTATGTATTGCGGTGCATCACGCCGTAGCGCAGGTACGCGGCCTCGCGGAGGGCGGGGATCATGGAGAACACCCGCTTCTGCTCGCCCCACTTCAGGTGAGTCTGAAAGCCCACCAGGTTGTAGATCGTGCCATCGGCGTTGTCGCGGCGAAGCTGCACCACGGCATAGGGCTCTTTCCCCGTCTTGGGGTCGGGCAGTCCACGGGGCTTCAGCGGGCCGAAGCGCAGGGTGTCCTCGCCCCGGCGGGCCATGACCTCCACGGGCATACAGCCCTCGAACACGTTCTTATCCTCGAAGCCGTGTACCTCCGCCTCCTGGGCGCTGACCAGCGCCTGCCAGAAGGCCAGGTACTCCTCCTTGGACAGGGGGCAGTTGATATAGTCCGGCGTGCCCTTGTCGTAGCGGGAGGCGAAATAGGCGCTGTCCATATCCACGCTGTCGTAGGACACCAGCGGCGCGGCGGCATCGAAAAAGTTCAGCGTCGTGCCGCCGCCCAGCTTGGCGGCGATGGCCTCCGCCAGCGGGTCGGAGGTCAGCGGGCCGGAGGCGATGACCACATCGCCGTCGGGAATGGCCGTGACCTCGCCGGGGACGAGGGTGATATTCGGCTCGGCCAGGATGTGCTCCGTGACCATGCGGGCAAAGCCCTCACGATCCACCGCCAGCGCACCGCCGGCGGGCACAGCCGTGGCATCGGCGCAGCGGAGGATCAGACTGTCCAGCCGCCGCAGCTCCTCCTTCAAAAGGCCCACGGCGTTTTCCAGCCCCGCGCCACGCAAAGAATTGGAGCAGCACAGCTCCGCGAAATAGGGGGTGACGTGGGCCGGGGTGGTCTTTTCCGGCTTCATCTCCCGCAGCACCACGGGGATGCCCCGCCGGGCCAGCTGCCAGGCGCATTCCGCGCCGGCCAGGCCCGCGCCGATCACAGTGACTTGGTTCATGCTTCCTCCGATTTCTTGGCGGCTTTACGCACGGCGGGCTTTTTGGCCGCCGTCTTCTTCGCCGCAGGCTTCTTCACTGTCGTCTTTTTAGCCGCCGTCTTTTTAGCGGCGGGCTTCTTCTCCTCCGCCGGGGCGGCAGCGCCCTCGGCAGCGCCGGATTCCGCCGCTTCGCCCTCGGCAGGCTTGCGGCGGCGGTAGCCCCGCTGATCCTCCGGCAGGAAGTTGGCGCACTCCGGGTTGGCGCAGAAGGGCTTGTTGAAGCCGCGGCCCGCCTTCTTGAACATGGTCTTGCCGCACACGGGGCAGTCGTCCTTCACAGGCACGTCCCAGGTCATGAAGTCGCAGGCGGGGAACTTGTCGCAGCCGTAGTAGGTATAGCCGTTGCGGCTGGTCTTCTTCAGGATGCGTCCGCCGCACTTGGGGCAGCGGCCCGGCATCTCCACCACCAAAGGCTTGGTGAACTTGCACTCCGGGTAGCCGGGGCAGGCCAGGAAGCGGCCAAAGCGGCCCGACTTGATGACCATATTGCGTCCGCACAGGTCGCACTTCTCCTCCGTGACCTCGTCGGGCACTTTCAGGTATACGCCCTCCATGTCCTTCTCCACCTGCTCCAGGTTCTGATGGAACGGCACGTAGAACTGGCGGATCAAGTCCTTCCACTTCACATCGCCGGCCTCCACGTCGTCCAGCTTCTGCTCCATGCGGGCGGTGAACTTTACATCCACGATGTCGGGGAAACGCTGGCACATCAGGTCGTTGACCACGCCGCCCAGGGGCGTCAGGCGCAGGTACTTGCCCTCCTTGATGACGTACTCACGATCCAAAATGGTGGAAACGGTGGGCGCGTAGGTGGAGGGGCGGCCAATGCCGTTCTCCTCCATGGTGCGGATGAGGGTGGCGTCGGTGTAGCGGGCGGGGGGCTGGGTGAAGTGCTGGGCGGGTGTGAAGCCCGTCAGCGTCACGGCCTCCCCCTCGTTCAGCGGCGGCAGGGGCGACTCCTTCTCCTCCTTATCGTCGTCGCGGCTCTCCTCGTACACGGCGGTGTAGCCGGCGAACTTCAGGTTGCTGGCGGAGCAGCGCAGGGCGTGGGCCCCGGCGGCGATCTCCACGGAGATGCTGTCGTAGACGGCGTTGGCCATCTGACTGGCCAGGAAGCGGCTCCAGATCAGGCGGTACAGGCGGTACTGCTCCGGCGTCAGGTCGGACTTCACCTGCTCCGGCGTCAGGGACGGGTCGGAGGGGCGGATGGCCTCGTGGGCATCCTGCGCCCCGGCCTTTGTCTTGTATTTGCGGGGTGCGGCGGGGTAGTAGGCCGCGCCGTAGCGGGAGCAGATCAGCTCCTTGGCCTGGGCCTGGGCCTCGTCGGAGATACGCAGGGAGTCGGTACGCATATAGGTGATGAGGCCCACCGTGCCCTCGCCGGTGATGTCCACGCCTTCATAGAGCTGCTGGGCGATGGCCATGGTGCGGCGGGGCGTCATGTTCAGCTTGCGGGAAGCCTCCTGCTGTAAGCTGGAGGTGGTAAAGGGCGGCGTGGGGCTGCGCTGCTTGTCCGCACGCTTGACGGTCTTGACGGAGAAGCGCTCCTTTTGCAGCTCGGATACGATGCGCTGGGTGTCGGCCTCGTCCTTGGGCTCGTACTTCTTGCCGTCCACGCCGTAGTAGCGGGCGGTGAAGGGCGCGCCGTCCTTATTTTTCAGGGCGGCGTCCAGCGTCCAGTACTCCTGGGGCACGAAGTCGGCGATCTCCTGCTCCCGCTGGGCCACCAGGCGGATGGCCACGGACTGGACACGGCCCGCGGACAGGCCGCGGCGGATCTTCTTCCACAGCAGAGGGGAGAGCTGGTAGCCCACGATACGGTCCAGCACGCGGCGGGCCTGCTGGGCATCCACCAAGTTCTGGTCAATGGCCCGGGGGTGCTGGATGCTGTCCGTGACCACCTTTTTGGTGATCTCGTTGAACGTGACACGGCGGGCCTTGTCATCCGGCAGATCCAGCAGGTGCTGCAGATGCCAGCTGATGGCCTCGCCCTCGCGGTCCGGGTCGGTGGCCAGGAAGACGGCCTTGCTCTTTTCGGCGGCGGTCTTCAGGTCGTTGATGATGTCCTCTTTGCCCTTGATGGGGCGGTAATTGGGGGTAAAATCGCCGTCCACGTCCACGCCCAGCGTGCTCTTGGGCAGGTCGCGGAGGTGGCCCATGCTGGCCTTGACCACATAATCCGGCCCTAAGTACTTGCCGATGGTCTTGGCCTTGGCCGGGGACTCGACGATGACTAAATTCTTCTTCGTTGCCATGTGTGTACTATTCCTCCTTGAGTTCCACCGTGCGCAGGAAGCTGCCTGCGCCCTGACGGCGGACGTAGCCGTCGATCTCCAGCATGGTCAGTGCGGAGAGCACCCGGCGAATGGGTATATCGGTTTGCAGCGCCGCGTCGTCGGCCAGCAGTGCCGCGTCCGTCGGCAGCACCCGCAGCAGCGATAGCTGGTCGTCCGTCAGGCCGCCAGGCCCGCGGGACACGTCCAGCACCGGCAGGGCCGGCGTTTTCTGCTTCTTCACAGCGGGCGCATCGTTGGTCGTTTCCGCCGTGTCCGTGCCCTTGGGCAGGTCGGGCAGCGCGGCCCGGAGGCGGCGCAGCTTGTGGGGAAAGCGGCCCTCGTAAAAGCCGAGGATGTCCCACGCCTCGGACACCAGGCCCGCGCCGTCCCGGATGAGGGCGTTGCAGCCCTTGCTGTCGGGGGCGTTGATCGGGCCGGGGACGGCGAACACCTCGCGGCCCTGCTCCAGCGCCGTGGACGCGGTGATCAGCGCGCCGCTGCGCTCCGGGGCTTCCACCACCACGGCGGCCAAGCTCAGGCCGCTGAGGATGCGGTTGCGGACGGGAAAGTGGGACGCGATGGGCTCTGTGCCCGGCGGGTATTCGGAAAGCAGCACGCCGGTGGCGGCCACGTCCTCGTAGAGCCGCCGGTTCTCGGCGGGGTAGATCACGTCTACGCCGCCGCCCAGCACGGCGGCGGTGAAGCCGCCGGCGCGGAGCGCTCCCTTCATGGCGGCGGTGTCGATGCCCTTGGCCATGCCGGACAGCACCAGCGCCCCCTGCTTTGCCAGCTCGTAACCCAGCTGAGAGGCCACATCCAGCCCGTAGGCGGTGCATTTCCGCGTGCCCACCACGGCGATGGCGGCCTCGTCATCGAAGATGGGCATAGAGCCCTTGCCGTACAGCAGCAGAGGCGGGTCGAAGATGTCCCGCAGGCGGGCGGGGTAGGTGGTGTCGTCCATGGTGACGATGAACTGGCCTGCCTTGGCACAGGCAGCCAGCACGTCCTCGGCACGGGTCAGGGACTTGTCCGCCAGCAGCTTGGCCTGGAGCTTATCCACCGCGCCGGTGAGCAGCAGCTCCTCCGGCTGGGCGTAGTATATCTCCTCCGGCGAGGAAAAATGCTCCAGCAGCCGGAGCTTGACGCGGCTTCCCACCCCCGGCAGGGCGGCCAGCCACACCCAGTATTTCAGCGCGGCCATTTACATCCCCTCCTCGGCACGGTACGCCTCCCACAGCAGCACGGCGGCGGCAGCGGCGGCGTTCAGCGATTCGCAGTGGTCGGCCATGGGGATACGCAGCGTCTCGTCGCAGAGGGCGAGCACCGTGTCGCTCAGCCCCCGGCCCTCGCTGCCCACGGCGATGGCGCAGCGCCGCAGGTCGCGGCGGCGGACGTCCACCGTGTCGTGGCGCAGGGCCGCGCCGTACAGCGGCAGGTTCGCCGCCGTCAGCAGAGCGCGGAGCGCGTCCGCGTCCACAGTGTAGGCCGGCAGGCGGAACACCGCGCCCATGGAGGCCCGCAGCGTTTTCAGGCTATACAGGTCGGCGCAGCCGGGGAGCAGCAGCGCGGCGGTGCAGCCGAAGGCGTCCGCCGTTCGCAGCACCGTGCCCACGTTGCCGGGGTCTTGCACGCCGTCCAGGACGATGTAGCGTCCCGGCGCGAGGGCGGCGGGCGGCGCGGTGTCCGGCAGGGCGCACACCGCCAGCATCCCCTGGGGCGTGCGCTGGGGCGAGAGGGAGGCCATCACATCGGCGGGGACGGAGACGCACCGCACGCCCTCCGGCAAATGCTCCGGCAGGGCCACACCGTCGGACACCACCACGCAGGTGACGGTCACGCCGTGGCGCAGCGCCTCGTCCACCAGCTTGGGACTGTCGCACAAAAACGCGCCGCTTTGGCGGCGGTACGGGCCGCTGTCCAGGCGGCGGATATGCTCCAGCAGCGGATTTTTGCGGCTGGTGATACGTTCCATGGCAAGCGCCTCCTCCCCGATGAATATTCTTTATAATATAGGTATCATTGGCGGTTGTCAACAAAAAATAAGGGAACGCATTCCGGCGTTCCCTTATTTGCGCTTATACCGCGTGGCCTTTGGCGCGGATCACAGCCACGACCTCGTCCACGCAGGCGCGGCAGGTGTCGTCCTCCGGGGCTTCCACCATGACGCGGAGCAGCGGCTCTGTGCCGGATTCGCGCACCAGAATGCGGCCCGTGTCGCCCAGCTTGTTGGCCACGGCCTCCACCGCCTTCTGCACGTCCGCGTCCTGCCGGGCCGCCAGCTTATCCTTCACCCGGACGTTCTCCAGCACCTGGGGATAGATGGTCAGCCCCTCCGTCAACTTGCTCAAGGGTAGCTTCCGCTCCAGCATCACCTCCATCAGCTTCAGGCTGGTGAGGACGCCGTCGCCGGTGGTGGCGTGCTTGGAAAAGATGATATGGCCCGACTGCTCACCGCCCAGGGCGCAGCCGTTCTTGCTCATGTACTCATACACGTACTTGTCGCCCACGGCGGTCTTGGCATAGCGGATGCCGTCCCGGTCGAAGGCCCGATACAGGCCGAAGTTGGACATGACCGTGGTGACTACGGTATTGCCGGGCAGCTCACCGCTGTCCTTCATGTGCTTGCCGCAGACGTAGAGGATATGGTCGCCGGTGATAATATTCCCCCGCTCGTCCACCGCCAAACAGCGGTCGGCATCGCCGTCGTAGGCAAAGCCCACGTCCAGCCCCTTTTCCACCACGAACTGACGCAGCGCATCGATGTGGGTCGAGCCCACGCCGTTGTTGATATTGAAACCGTCGGGCTGGTCGCCCATGACATAGGTGGTCGCGCCCAGGGCGTCAAACACGCTCTTGGCGATCATCCATGCGCTGCCGTTGGCGCAGTCCAAACCTACCTTCTTACCCTTGAAGGAGAACATCCCCAGGGAGATGAGGTAGCCCACGTAGCGGTTGCGGCCCGCTGCGTGATCCACCGTGCGGCCAATGTGCTCCCGCCGGGCCAGGGGCAGCGCCGCCCATTTTTGGCCGAACAGCTCCAGCTGGCCGTCCAGATAGTCCTCGATGAGGGCGATGGTGTCCTCGTCCATCTTCTCGCCGGCGCGGTCGATGAGCTTGATGCCGTTGTCGTAGAACGGGTTGTGGCTGGCGGAGATCATGATGCCGCAGTCGAACCCCTCCGTCCGGGTCACGTAGGAGACGGACGGCGTGGTGGTGACGTGGAGCAGGTAAGCGTCCGCGCCGGAGGCCACCAGCCCGGAGGCCAGCGCGTACTCAAACATATAGCTGCTGCGGCGGGTATCCTTGCCGATGACCACGCGGACGGGGCTCTCGTCCCCGGCGCGGCGCTTCGTTTCGCCGCAGTACCAGCCCAAGAAGCGGCCCACCTGATAGGCGTGGTCCGCCGTCAGCGTTACGTTGGCCTCCCCGCGGAAGCCGTCTGTTCCGAAATATCTGCCCATGTTACTGTCTCCTTATTGCTGCTGGGGCACAACGTTCCCCGGCGCTTTGAAAATACTGTCCGCCGCCACTGTGCCCCGGACGGCGCTGAGGGGATAGACGTGGGTGTTCCGCCCAATGACCGCGCCGGGGTTCAGCACGCTGTTGCAGCCGATCTCCACGTGGTCGCCCAGCATCGCGCCTACCTTCTTCCGGCCCGTGTCCATGCGCTCTCCGCCGCAGACGCAGACCACGTGGGTCTTGTCGGACTTGACGTTGGAGGTGATCGAACCCGCGCCCATGTGGGACTTGTAGCCCAGGATGCTGTCGCCCACGTAGTTATAATGGGGCGTCTGCACGCCGTCAAAGAGGATGACGTTCTTCAGCTCCACGGAGTTGCCCACCACACAGCCCGCGCCCACCAGGGCGCTGCCCCGGATGAACGCGCCGTGGCGCACCTCCGTGTCCGGGCCGATGATGCACGGCCCGCCCAAATAGGCCGTGGGCGCGACCTTGGCGGTCTTATGTACCCACACGTCCGGGGCGGGGCTTTCGTAGTCCGCGCCCAGCGCCGGGCCGAGGGACAGGATCAGGTCGGAGATGCCGGCCAGCGCCTCCCAGGGATAGGTGAAACGGGCGAGATAGTCCCCCGCCAGCGTGTGGTTCAGGTCAAACAGGTCTTGAATGGTATACATGACTTCCCCCCTGCCGCGCTCCGTGTCATTGTACGCGAAGCGCTGAGATGATATGTGAACAGTATACTACCTGCCGCCACATTTGGCAAGCAAAAACGGAAAATCAGTGCCGGGCCGTTTTTCTTTTGCAGTTTCCACAAAATCGCTTGCATTCGGTATCGTTTTCAGGTATACTTTATCCATTCCCACCGGGGCGCGGCACTCCACTTTATGCCCCGTTCCGGCAAAAGAAAAGGAGGAATACCCGCCCTGACCGGCGGTGCGGCAGTGTGGAGACCTGCCGTAACGTGCGCGAAGCCGCACGAGGCTGTTCCATGCGGAGGCAGAGCAGCCACGGTCATATCATCATGGCAAAGGTCGTACTCAAGGATCTCAAGAAGGTCTACCCCAACACCGAGAAGAAGAAAAAGGTCAAGAAGGGCGAAGAGGCCGCTAAGAAGAATAGCAATCTTCAGATCACCGACGAGGGCGTGGTGGCCGTCCAGCAGTTCTCGTTGGAGATCGCCGACAAGGAATTCATCGTGCTGGTAGGCCCGTCCGGCTGCGGCAAGTCCACCACCCTGCGCATGGTCGCAGGACTCGAGGAGATCTCGGGCGGCGAGCTGTACATCGACGGCCAGCTCGTCAACGACGTCGCTCCGAAGGACCGCGACATCGCGATGGTTTTCCAGAACTACGCACTCTATCCGCATATGACGGTCGCGGAGAACATGGCGTTCCCGCTCAAGCTGCGCAAGGTCCCCAAGGAAGAGATCGCGCAGCGCGTGGCACAGGCGGCGAACATCCTCGGCATCACCGAGTACCTCGACCGCAAGCCGAAGGCACTCTCCGGCGGCCAGCGTCAGCGTGTCGCCATCGGACGCGCGATCGTGCGCGAGCCGAAGGTGCTGCTGATGGACGAGCCTCTGTCCAACCTCGACGCCAAGCTGCGCAACCAGATGCGCGCCGAGCTCATCAAGCTGCGCCAGCGCATCGACACCACGTTCATCTACGTGACCCACGACCAGACCGAGGCCATGACCCTGGGCGACCGCATCGTCATCATGAAGGACGGCTTCATCCAGCAGATCGGCACGCCGCAGGAGGTCTTCAACCACCCGGCCAACATCTTCGTCGCGGGCTTCATAGGCACGCCGCAGATGAACTTCTTCGACGCCGT
>USNH01000015.1 GCA_900556015.1 uncultured Eubacteriales bacterium
CTGGTCCGCAGCCGGCGCGAGGACTCGCCAGCCTGGTACAAGACGATGCTTGACCAGCTCATCATGGTCGCTCGCTCACTTTCAAGCCGCTACACGCGCTCCAAGGTGCGTAAGGCCATCCCGCGCGACTACGCCTACATCATCGACGAGTTGTTGCACACGCACCCGGACGAGAACAACTATCGCGTGCGCTATCACGAGCGCATCGTGGAGTCCATCCTGGAGACCGCCAGCGCCGACGACTTTATCGAGTCACTCGCCTCGCTCATCAAGCGCTTGGCCGTCGACCACCTGCACCTGGTGGGCGATATCTTCGACCGCGGCGGCGGCGCTGCCAAGATTATGGACCGCCTGCTCACCTACCATTCGCTCGACATCCAGTGGGGCAACCACGACCTGCTATGGATGGGCGCTGCGGCCGGTGAGCCCGCCTGCATCGCCACGGTGCTGCGCAACAACCTGCGTTACGACAATTACGAGATCCTCGAGAACGACTACGGCATCTCGCTGCGTGAGCTTGTCGCCTTTGCCGATGCCACCTACACCGCCGGTGAGTCCATCACCCCGCTGATCAAGGCCATCAATGTGCTGCTCTTTAAGCTCGAGGGCCAGATTATCCAGCGCCACCCCGAGTTCGATATGACCGACCGTCTGTTACTCGACAAGATCGAGCACGACACCGGCACGGTCACGCTCGCCGACGGCAGCGTATGGCCGCTCACGACCAACGACTTCCCCACCGTCGATCCGGCGGACCCCTATACGCTCACGTCTCAGGAGCAGCACATCATCGACAAGCTCGTGTCCGAGTTTGTCACCGCCGATCACCTGCATCGCCATATCGATTTCCTCTATTCCCACGGCTCGATGTACAAGGTCGCCAACGGCAACCTGCTCTTCCACGGCTGCGTTCCGCTCAACGAAGACGGCACCTTTAGCAGCATGAACTGCCTGGGCACCTGGCACGCCGGCCGCGATTATCTCGATTTTTGCGACCACATCGCCCGCCGCGCGTGGCGCGTGGGCGACCGCGATGCCCTCGACTGGATGTGGTACCTGTGGATTGGCTTCAATTCACCCGCCAGCGGACGCCTGGTGCGTACCTTTGAGCGCGCCTATATCGCCGATAAGAGCACCTGGGTCGAGCCGATGGACCCGTACTTTACGCTTACCAAGTCGCCCTCGGTCTGCGACGACATCATGCGCGAGTTTGGCGTCGCGCCCATGGCATGTTCGCCGACCGGCCACATCATCAACGGCCACACGCCCGTTAAAACCACCAAGGGCGAGCAGCCCATCCGCGCCAACGGCAAGCTGCTGGTCATCGATGGCGGCTTCTGCCGCGCTTACCACGACAAGACCGGCATCGCCCGTTACCGCGAGTGGCGCGGCGTAAAGGACACCATGGTGGACTACGCCGCCTGGCTGAACAACCTGCTGGCCATGGGCAAAATGGTGGCCTCCGCCCCTGTGCCTATCCTCAAGGGCTTTTGGGAATACCGCTGGATGGGCTCTTACCTCGGCACGTTCGCCTTTATCGACCGCCTCTTTGAGGGCTACCGCGGCGACGAGCTGAAGATCGCCCACATGAATATGCACTGCATCGTCAACAGCCTCACCCGCAAGATCGCCCTGGTGCTGGCCAACGACCGCCGCCTGGGCGGCGGCAGGCACAGCGATGACATCGTCCCCATGGACGAGGTGCTGCCGCCCCTGTTCATGACCGGCTTCCCCGGCCTGATCCCCATCCCCATCCAGACGCTGCCGGAGTTCATCATCTGCGACATCGACCAGCACCTTGAGCCGTATTATATCGACGTGGCCGAGTCCTTCGGCCTGGCCGCCGACGTGTGCTCCCGCTGCTCCGCCGAGACCGGCGTGGCCATCAACGACGACTTCCCCCGGGTGGGCAAGGCCGTCCTGACCACCAATATGCCCTGCAACGCCAGCGAGGCCACCTCCATGTTCCAGCGCCGCCGCTTCGGTATGCCCGACTTCCCCGTCACCCTGGCCATGATCCACAACGAGCCGGGCGCGCACCCCTACTCCACCCAAATGCTCAAGGACGCCATCGCCTTCATCGAGGCGCAGTACGGCGTCACCTACGACTGGAACGCCCTCTTTGCCCGCGCCGAGCACATGAACGAGCAAAACCGCATCGAGCTGGAAAAATGGGAGCTGTTCAAGACCCCCTACTCCGCCCTCTGCGGCATCGCCGAGAGTTTGTACCGCCTGTACGCCTGGGCCTCCGTCAACGGGCAGGAGGATCAGTTCACCAAAAACGACCGCAAGGTGCTCAAGCTCATGCTGGATGCCTACCAGCGCCGCTATCAGCCCTTCGGCGGCACGACCCGCCACCGCGCCTTCCTGTGGGGGCCCTCCGCCGTGTACTACACCGATTTCCCCACCTGGGTGCAGAACTGCTGGGGCATCAACATCGTGCTGAACATGGACTCCACCATGGGCCACAACATGATCTCCACCACCGACCCGGAGCAGGCCATTCAGGACCTGGCCCTGTTCTCCGAAAAGGGTGTTATGCGCCACCACGCCGTAGGCGGCTGGGACAACGTCAACGCCGTCTGGGAGTGGGCCAGCAAATTCAACTGCGACATGGTCATCTTCAACGACAACGTGGCCTGCAAGGGCATGAACGGTGTCCACGCCCTCATGGAGGAGCAGGCCCGCGACCTGGGCTTCCACTTCATTTTCCTGGAGCATGACCTGGAGGACTGCCGCACCATCTCCCGCCGCGATATGCGGAACACCGTCAACAAGTATATGACCGTCGTGCTGAACGAGAAGCCCCTGGATGCCACCCTGGTGGACTTCGACGACAGCCTGGCCTGGTAAGGAGGGAAGCCCATGCGTTTCATCGGAAAACTGCTGAAAAAGCTGCTCCTGGCAGCACTGCTGCTGTTCGCCGGCACGTTCGCCGTCTATATGCTGAACCTGGAGAACAAGCTGATCTATAACGTCGTCTACCCCTTCCTCCAGAACCACTATGACGCCCAGCAGCGCGACCGCCGCATCTAGAGTGCGAAAAAGCATAGGAAATAGGAAAAGGGAAGCACCCCCGGTGCTTCCCTTTTTGCGGCAAAAAACCTGTCATTCCGCCCCTACACTCGTCTGCCAAAGCCTCGCCGGAAGCAAAACGGAGGGGGCGCACCTGCGCCCCCTCCTCTCAAAACTCCGGATACCCGTCCTTCAGCGCCTCATCATAGTGCGCCCTTTCCCCGCCGATGAACTTGGGCCGCGTCCGGGCCGCCAGCAAAATAGCGTCCCCGATGTGATCCTGGGCCAGCCGCACCGGCACAGCCACCTTCTTCAGGTGCATCCCGATCAGCGTCCCGCCGATGTCCAGCCCCGCGTCGGCCCTGATCTCCTCCACCGCCACCGGGTGAGCGCACGCCTCATACACCGCCGTGGCAAACGAGCTGCCCGCCTTGGGCTGGGGCACAACGTTCACGATGTCCAGGCCCGGCACGGCCTCATGCTCCGTGATGATGGCCCGGTTCAGATGCTCGCAGCACTGGGCCGCGATGTATACGCCCATAGGCGCGAACACGCTGTGCAGCCCCTCGAAAATGGCCTTGGCCACCTCCGGCGTAGACCAGCTGCCCACCTTGCGGCCTACCACCTCGCTGGTGCTGCATCCCACCACCACGATCTGTCCCTTCCGCAGCCGGGCCGCCTCCGCCAGCTCTTTCGCCGCGTCTGCCGCCTGCTGCCGTACCTCGTTCAATAGGGCTCTGTTCTCTACCTCGTGTACGATACCTGCCATGCTCCACACCTTTCCTTTCTATATTATCATAATAATTATACGGTAGGGGCGATGCCCTCACCGCCCCACAAACCAAACAGGGGCGGACGCGCTGTCCGCCCCTGTCTCTATTTTACCACTGCACCGCCAGCTTGTCCAGTGCCTTGCTGCCCTTCAGCAGCGCCATCAGCACCAGCGCGATGACCAGTCCCACCGCGCCCTGGCCCACGTTGGCCAACACGCCGGCTGCCGCGCCCATGCCCAGCTTCAGCGCCGCCGCCTCATAGACGAAATACCCCGCCACCATAATGGCCTCACCGGCGATGCCGCCCAGCACATAGCTGTACGTCCGCCGCCCCAGCGCCTTCACGATCAGCGCCGCCGCCATGGCGTCCAAAAACTTGATGACCAGCGTGCCGGGCACAAAGGACATATACCCGCCCAGCAGATCCACCAGCATCGACCCGATACCGGCAGCCGCGCCGCCCCACCACGGGCCTAAGATCCAGCCGCACAGCAGCACCAGGCCGTCGCCCATGTGTACGTACCCGCCGGTGGGCGCGGGGATACGCACCACCGTGGTGGCCACATACGTCAGCGCGGCCATCACCGCCGCCGTCACCATAAAACGAATTTTCTTGTCAGACATACGCTCATCTCCTTTTTCAATTCCCGCTTCGGGGCATCGTTCCCGCGCTGTCATTGCGAAAGCAGTCCGCTTTCCAAAGCCGGGGCAGGGAAGACCCCCTTGCTTTTTTCTTCAAGCCGTATTATAGTAGGAACTGGTATGATTAAAATATCCATTTTGATTTTTCTTATCAATACCAGATGGAGGCGCTATGCTCACCTATACCCTCACCAAACACACCGGCGTCAGCCTGTATGAGCAGCTCTACCGCGCCGTCAAGGCCGACATCCTGTCGGGCCGCCTTCCCGGCGGCACAAAGCTGCCCTCCAAGCGCGCCCTGGCCGCCCATTTGGAGGTCAGCGTCATCACCGTCAAGACCGCCTACGAGCAGCTCATGGCCGAGGGCTACCTCACCGGCGTGGAGAAGAAGGGCTACTTCGTTTCCGCCGTCCAGCCGCCCCTGACCGCCGCCCCGCCGCCGCCCGCCGCCGCGCCCCAGCCGGAGGAGCGCCGCTGGTTTCTCGACCTGGTCACCAACTCCATCGACGCGGAGGATTTCCCCTTCACCGTTTGGGCGCGGCTCATGCGACGCACCATATTAGAGCAGGGCACGGGCCTGCTCCATCCCACGCCGCCCCAGGGCGCGCTGGCCCTCCGCCAGGCCGTGGCCGCCCACCTCCGCCAGTTCCGAGGCATGGACGTAACGCCGGAGCAGATCGTCATCGGCGCGGGCACGGAGGTGCTGTACAGCCTGCTGGTGCAGCTCCTGGGTCAGGATCGCCGCTACGCCGTGGAAGACCCCGGCTACGGCAAGATCGCCCGCATCTACCGCAGCAACCGCGCCGCCGTGTCCTTCGTCCCGCTGGACGAGTCGGGCCTGTCCGTCTCCGCCCTTCGTGACTCCCGCGCCGACGTGGTCCACATCTCCCCCAGTCACCACTATCCCACCGGCCTGGTCATGCCCATCGCCCGCCGCCAGCAGCTGCTGTCCTGGGCGCGGGAAGCGCCGGGCCGCTGCATCCTGGAGGATGATTACGACAGCGAGTTCCGCTTCGTGGGCCGCCCCATCCCCACCCTGTTCTCCATCGACGGAGGCCGGCACGTCATCTACCTCAACACCTTCTCCAAGACCATCGCCCCCTCCATCCGCATCAGCTTCATGGTGCTGCCTCCGTCGCTGCTGGCCGACTTCCGGGAAAAGCTGGGCTTCTACGCCTGCACCGTCTCCGCCTTCGAGCAGTACACCCTGGCCCAGTTCCTCTCCGGCGGCTACTACGAAAAGCACCTGAACCGTATGCGTAAGCGCTACCACCAAAAGCGTGACGCGGTCATCGCGGCCCTCCGCACCGGGCCGCTGGCCTCCCGCGCCCACATCACCGAGGAGGACGCGGGGCTGCACTTCCTCCTCCGGCTGGACGGCGCGCCGCCGGACGCGGAGCTGCGCCGCCGCGCCGAGCAGCAGGGCATCCGATTGGCCATGCTCTCCGACTATTACAGCGACCCGGCCCACGCGCCGCCCCACGTGCTGGTGGTGAACTACACCGGCATCGACCTGGAAAAATGGCCCGCCGCCCTGCACTGGCTGGCGGAGATATGGGAGGAATACCATCATGTATGACGAACTGACCCGCAGCGACCTGCAAAAAATGCAGGAGGAGATCGACTACCGCGTTCAGGTCCTCCGCCCCAAGCTCATCGAGGACGTGCAGACCGCCCGTGCCTTCGGCGACCTGAGCGAGAACTTTGAATACAAATGCGCCAAGCAGGACAAGAACCGCAACGATGCCCGCATCCGCTACCTCCAGCGCATGATCAAGACCGCCAGGGTCATCGACGACGCTGCCCCCTCCGGCGGCGCGGGGCTGTACGACCGGGTGGAGATCTTCATGGAGAACCTGAACAAGTCCCGCACCATCACCCTGGTCACCACCCTGCGTCAGGATGCCCTCAAGGGCTGGATCAGCAAGGAGTCCCCCGTGGGCCGCGCCGTCCTGGGCGCGAAGGCGGGCGACCGTGTCTATGTGGACATGGGCGGCGGCAAGGGCTACTATGTCCAGATCAAAAGCATCGAAAAGGGGCAGGACGACGGCTCGATCCCCATCGGCAGCTTCTGAGCATATTCGGTGAAACTTGAAAGAGGGACGCTTCCGCGTCCCTCTTTCAAGCTCTTATAAGGTTTTTCCACTTTTTTTCTAGGTGTTTCAAGTTTTTTTCAAGTAAAATTCAAGCAATTTCACTGTAAAAATCTGCCAAAAATCGCCCGTTCGGCGAAATTTCGCAAGCCGTCTTAACGCTCACAGCAGCTCGTCCCACCCGGTGATATAGCGGTCGCACAGCGTCTTCATGTCCCCCTCCGTCCCGGCGAAAAACGGGTCGTGCACACCCACGGTCTTCATCCCGGCAGCCTTCGCGCCCCGGCACGCCGCCACGGAATCGTCGAACACCACGCATGCCTCCGGCGCGACCTTCAGCGATTCCGCCACCGCCCGCCACAGCGCCGGCTCTTTCTTCTCCATGCCCAGCTCCTGGGCGAAAAACACCCGCTCGAAATAGCGGTTCAGCCCCAAATGGGCCAGGGCCGATTTACAGTGCACCGGCACGGCGCTGGTCACCACCGCCATCCGCTCACCCCGTGCCTGCATAGCGTCCAAAAACGTTGTCACACCTGGCTTTGCGGCCACATCCGTGGCATAGAGATCCCCGGCCATCTCCATCCATTCCGCCATGATCTCCTCCTCTGTTTCGGGGAGCTGGCAGAACGCTTTGGTGAACTTGGCCGCCAGCGGGAAGATGGTGTGGGCCACGCCCTCGTAGTAGTCCTTGGTGTAGGGGATACCCCGCTTCGCCAAAAACGCCGTGTCCACCTCCTGCCACACGCCGTTGGAGTCCAGCAGCGTTCCGTCCATGTCAAACAGCAGCATAAAATTCTCCTTTTCCCGGGAAATATTCCTTGCCATTCCGGCCCGCAAGTGTTATCATAGCTCACATCATATCATGGTTATTCCCGGCTGTAAATGGGCTTTTTCCCCGATTTCCGGCCTGAAAGTGAGGCAATACGTATGCAGACTGTGGATTACAGAAAGGGCCTGCCCGCCATGGCCGTCTGCTTTTTGCTGTGGGGCTTCCAGCCTCTGTATTGGTATATGTGTACGGCCCTCTGCGGCGAGATCGACACCTTCTTCCTCATGGCCTGCCGCATCACCTGGGCCGCCGTCTGCTGTCTGTGCATCCTGAAGGTGCAGGGCAAGCTGCCCCAGCTTTGGGCCGTGTTCAAGGATAAGCAGGTGCTCAAGCGGGAGATACCCGCCTCCGTGCTTCTGTTCGGCGACTGGATGGTGTACCTGTGGGCGGTGCAGAACGGGCGTGTGCTGGAGTGCAGTTTGGGCTACTATATCCAGCCTCTTGTGGTGTTCGCCCTGGGCGCGGTGATCTTCAAGGAAAAGATGAGCTGGCGGCATCTCGTCATCATTGCTATCGTAGTGGTAGGCATCGTTTTGTCCACCTCCGGCTTCGGCGGCATCCCCTATGTGACCATCGCCCTGGCGCTGATGTTCGCCGTCTACGCCGCCATCAAAAAGAGCCTGACCATCGACTCCATCGTGTCCACCACCTCGGAGATACTGATGATGGTCCCCGTGGCGCTGCTGTTCATCTTGTTTTTCCGCATGGGCGATAACGGCATGGCCAGCATGACCATCTTGAAACAAGTGCTTATGATCGGCGGCGGCGTCATTACCGGCCTGCCCATGGTGTTCTATTCCATCGGCGTGCGTAACCTGCCGCTGATGACCACCGGGATATGCCAGTATATCAGTCCGTCCCTTTCCATCGTCTGCGGCGCGATCATGGGTGAGGCCCTGACTCACGAAAAGCTGGTCAGCTTCCTGTTTATCTGGGCCGGCGTCATTTTGTACGTTTTGAACACGTTTTACGAGGAAAAGCGGCGCAAAAAAGCCGCCGCAAAGTAAAGAAACAGAGGGTCGTCCCGGCGGGACGACCCTCTTTCCGTCTATGATATGGACAAACCGGGAAAACTGTGGTACAATGCCTTACATTATGGGACATTGTGCCCTGAGGAGGAGAACGGTATGCAGGGAAGGCTCATCGTGTTTGAGGGAACGGACGGCTCTGGCAAGGCCACCCAGTCCACGCTGCTGTGTGACGAATTGACCCGCCGGGACATTCCCTTCCGCAAGCTGGAGTTCCCCCGGTATCAGGAGGAATCCTCCGCCCTCATCCGGCTGTATTTGGGCGGCGCGTTCGGCGATAAGCCCGGCGATGTCAACGCCTACGCCGCCTCGGTGTTCTACTCCGTGGACCGCTACGCCTCCTATAAACAGGACTGGGGCGCGTTCTACGAGAGCGGCGGCCTGCTCATCGCCGACCGCTACACCACCAGCAACGCCGTCCACCAGACGGCCAAGCTGCCGCCGGAGCAGCGGGACGCTTTTTTGGACTGGCTCTTTGACTTTGAGTACCGTCTGCTGGGTCTGCCTGCGCCCACCCGTGTGCTGTATCTCGATATGCCCACGGAGGTGACGGAGCGCATGATGCGCCGCCGGGAGAGCGACACCCACACCACGGCGGACATCCACGAGCGGGACGCGGACTACCTGCGCCACTGCCGGGAGAACGCCGCCCATGTGGTAGAGCGCTGCGGCTGGACGCGCATCGACTGCGCCTGCGGCGGCGCGCCCCGCACCATCGAGGACATCCACCGCGAAGTGATGGACCGCGTGGCCGACCTGATCGGCTGACGCTTCTGAAAGGAGTATCTTATGGCAAATCGCAACGAACACAACGAATTTGAAACGGCGAAGTGGGACGCCGAGGAGGTGCGCCGTCAGGCGTCGTCCTCCCAGCGCGGCACGTCCCGCAAGCGCCGGAAGGACAAGACCACCCGCACGCTGATCTATTTGGCCTGCGTGGTGCTGGCCTCCTGCCTGCTGGCGGGCGTGGGCTGGCTGCTGGTCAACGATGTCTGCTCCCTGAACAAAGACCCTGTGGAGGTCAAGCTGGTCATCGAGGAGGGCGACAGCCTGTCCGACGTGGCCAACAAGCTGAAGGACGCGGGGCTCATCAACTACAAGGGCGTTTTCAAGCTGACCAGCGGACTTTTTGGCTATAAGTCCTACGTTGAGCCCGGCTCTTACGACCTGAACAGCGACATGGACTACCGCGCCCTCATCCGCAATATGCACGACTGGGAGGCGGACTCCAAGGAGGCCCAGGGCCTGGTCTCTGTCACCATCCCCGAGGGCTACACCGTCCGGGAGATCATCGACCTGCTGGCGCAGAACGGCGTATCCACGGCGGCGGAGCTGGAGGATGCCTGCGCCAACTTTGAGTTCGCGGACTACGATTTCCTGGATGACAGCCAGCTGGGCAGCATCGACCGCATGGAGGGCTTCCTGTTCCCCACCACCTACGAGTTCGACAAGAATAAGTCCGCGGTCTACGCGGTGGACACTATGCTGACCATGTTCAAGAGTCAGATCAGCCAGCAGATGCTGGCCGACATCAAGGCGTCCCCCTACACCCTGCGGGAGATCATCACCATGGCCTCCCTCATCGAAAAGGAGTCCATCGGTGACGACACGGAGCGCAAGAACATCAGCTCCGTCATCCACAACCGTCTGGAGAACCCCAGCAGTGAAAAGGGCGGACGGGCGCTCCA
>USNH01000016.1 GCA_900556015.1 uncultured Eubacteriales bacterium
GGTCGGCATCGTCACCGTGGACGACGCCATGGATATCGAAAAGCAGGAAGACGCCACCCAGCTGGCCCGCTTTGGCGGCACGGTGACCACCGACGGCACCGACCTGGACATCCTCGAATCCCCCTTCCGCAAGATGTTCAGCGTGCGCGTGTTCTGGCTGGTGCTGCTGACCCTGTTCGGCGTCGTCACCAGCACCTTCGTGGCCGCGCAGGAAGAGATCCTGTCGCAGGTCATCGTGCTGGCGGCCTTCATCGCGCCCATCGTGGACATGGGCGGCAATGCGGGCAGCCAGTCGGCCACCCTCGTCATCCGTGCCATGGCGCTGGGCGACGTGAGCCTGCGCTGGCAGGACGTCTGGCGCGTCGTCCGGCGCGAGCTGCCCGTGGCCGCCGCCCTGGGCCTGGTGGTGGCCGGCATGGAGACCGTGCTCGCCTGGTTCTCCAAGGGCATCGATCTGGACGTGCTGCTGGTGGTGGGCCTGAGCATGCTGGTCTGCACCGTGCTGGGCGGCATCATCGGCGTGCTCCTGCCCTTCGTGGCCCGGCGCATCGGCACGGACCCCGCCACCCTGTCCTCGCCCCTCATCACCTCCATCATGGATCTGGTGGGCGTGTTCATCTACTTCGCCTTCGCCTATGCCTTCCTGGGCGACCTGCTGCGGCAGGCGGGCTACGAGGACGAGAGCTGCGCGCGCTGTGTGGCGCGGCTTGCCTGCCGCTTTCGCGAAGGCAAAGATTTCCCTCATGAGATAGGGCTGTTTCTCAGCTATCCGCCGGAGGACGTGAAGGGCTTCATCGACCACCGCGCGGGCGGCTTCAAATGCGCCGGACTCTGGAAGGTCTACGGCGACGAGGAAAAAGCGCGCTCGCTATTCGAGAAATACCGAAAATGCACGGAGATCTACTGCACACTTTGGCAAAGCGGCTTGAAGCTGGAGCAGCTTGCCGTTGCAGTTTGATCATATAAAATCATTAAAAGAAAGGAACTTACAAACATGAAAACTGCTGTTATTTACTGGAGCGGTACGGGCAATACGGAGGCGATGGCGCGTGCCATTGCCGAGGGCATGACCGTCGCGGGCGCAGAGGCTGTGCTGCTCACGCCCGCCGAGGTCGCACCCGGCGATCTGAACGCCTACGCCGCCATCGCCTTCGGCTGCCCCGCCATGGGCGCCGAGGTGCTGGAGGAAATGGAGTTCCAGCCCATGTTCGATGCCTGCAAGCGCAGCCTTGGCGGCAAACGCGTGGCGCTGTTCGGCTCCTACGGCTGGGGCGACGGTGAGTGGATGCGCACTTGGGAGAGTGACTGCGACAGCGCAGGGGTGAACCTCGTTTGCGAGAGTGTGATCTGCACGGAGACTCCAGACAATGCGGCCCTCGAGGCCTGCCGCGCCCTGGGCAGGGCGCTGGCTGTATAAGAAGAAAGCCTGCGATATGCATTAAAAAATACCCGCCAGTTAGCCGCCTCTAACCGAGGCGGCGCATCCTCCAAGAATTTACATATTTTTAGAAAGGAACACGGAATATGAGCAAACAGAAAAAAGAAAAGCAGCCGCCGGTGCTGGGCAGGCTGCTGGAATACGCCGGAGGGCATAAGTGGCTGTCCGTATTGGGCTGCGGGCTGTCCGGCGTTTCGGCGGCGGTCGGCATTTTCCCGTTTGTCTTTGTCTGGTACGCGGCCCGTGGCATTTTAACGCCGGGAGGCGGCGTTCCGGCAGGGCTTGCCCGCTACGGCTGGTATGCGCTGGCGGCGGCACTTCTGAGCGCGGCTGTGTATTTCGCCGGGCTCATGTGTACACACCTTGCGGCCTTCCGGGTGGCGACGAATATGCGAAAGGCGGCGGTCGCCCATCTCGTTGACCTGCCGCTGGGGTACTTTAACGCCAATCTTACGGGGCGGCTGCGCAAGCAGATCGACGACAACGCGGCGCTGACAGAAACGCTCCTTGCCCATACCATCCCCGACGCGGTGGGCGGGATCGTAACGCCGATACTGGCGGTGGGACTGCTCTTCGTTTTTGACTGGCGCATGGGGCTTGCCTGCCTGATCCCCATGGTCATCGGGCTTGTCTGCCTGATGAGCATGATGACCGGGACGGGCATGAAGTTCTTTGAGGAATACCAGCGCGCCGGAGAGCGCATTTCCGCCGAGGCCACGGAGTATGTCCGGGGCATCCCGGTGGTGAAGGTGTTCCAGCAGACGGTTTACTCCTTCAAGAGCTTTCATGCCGCCATCCTCAGCTACCGCGACCTTGCCAGCGGCTACGCCATGATGTGCCGTATGCCCTACACCCTGCTTACGGTGGTGCTGAACGCCATGTTCCTGTTTCTCATGCCCTTGGGAATGGTTCTCATCGGCGGCGCGGCGGACGGCTGGGCGGTGCTGGCCGATCTGGTGTTTTACATCTTCTTCGCGCCCCAGCTTGCCTTTATGATGGAGCGGCTGATGTACGCGGCCAACGCGCAGATGGAGGCCGCCGAGGCGGTGAACAAGCTGGAGGCCATATTGAAGGAGTCCCCCCTTCCCGAGCCTGCGGCGGACAGCGGAAGCAGGCCTGCGGACAGCGGCATCTCCTTTGAAAACGTCACCTTTTCCTATGACGGCGCGGACAGACCCGCGCTGACAAATGTGAGCTTCCACCTGCCGCAGGGGGAGGCGTGGGCGCTGGTGGGCCCCTCCGGCGGCGGCAAGACCACCATCGCCCGGCTGATCCCGCGCTTTTTCGATGTGCAGGCAGGGGCGGTGCTCCTGGGCGGACGGGATGTGCGCAGCATCCCCACCGCGGAGCTGATGGAGCAGATCTCCTTTGTCTTTCAGGAGGTGCGCCTGTTTAAGAAGAGCATCCGCGACAACATCCGCGCCGCCCGGCCGGACGCAACCGAGGCGGAGATATTACACGCGGCGCAGCTTGCTCAGTGCAGCGATATTCTGGAAAAGACGCCGGGCGGGCTGGACGCCGTGATCGGTGCCAAGGGCGTGTACCTCTCCGGCGGCGAGATGCAGCGCATCGCGCTGGCTCGGGCGATCTTAAAGGACGCGCCCATCGTGGTGCTGGATGAGGCCAGCTCCTTTGCAGACCCGGAGAACGAGGCGAAGATACAGAAGGCTTTCGAGGCACTGATGAAGGGCAAGACCGTGCTGATGATCGCCCACCGCCTGTCCACGGTGCGGAACATGGATCGCATCCTCGTCATCCGGGACGGCGGGATCGCCGAGGAAGGAAAGCACGACGAGCTTCTTGAAAAGGGCGGCGTATACGCCGCCATGTGGGAGGAATACCAAAAGGCCGCGCAGTGGAAGGTAGGAGGTGCCGCATGATCGAACGCATCCGCAAAAAATACGCCATGACGGAGAAGGGCGCAAAAGACTATGTGGCCGCCGTGTTCTGGTCCGTACTGGTCAACATCAGCAAAATGCTGCCGGTGGGCGTGCTGGCCACGGCACTCTCCGGCATCGTAGAGGCGCTGACAAACGGCACCGACCCAAGGGCGGGGCTTACGCGCTTTCTGGCCGCGGGCGTTCTTGCCCTCGCCGCGCTCTTTGTGACCTTCCTGATCCAATACAGAGCCCTATACGAAGCCACCTACCGGGAGAGTGCCAACCGCCGCATCCGGCTGGCGGAGGTGCTGCGCCAGCTTCCGCTGTCCTTCTTCGGAAACCGGGACCTGACTGACCTGACCACCACCATCATGGGGGATACGGAGACGCTGGAAAAGGCATTCTCCCACTTTTACCCCGCCATGCACGGCGCGCTCATCTCCACGGCGCTGATTTCCGCAGGCATGCTGCTTTACGACTGGCGGATGGCGCTGGCTCTTTTGTGGGTGGTGCCTGCGTCGCTGCTGATGGTCTATCTCTCCCGGCGCATGGAAAAGCGGCATATAACGAAGGGGCTCGTCACCCGCCGCGCGGCCACCGACGCCATGCAGGAGGTGCTGGAGTGCGCGCCGGAGATCAAGGCGTGCAACCAGAAGGCGCGGTATATCGCCGACCTGAACCGCAGGCTGGACGAGGCGGAGCGTGACACCATCCGGGGCGAGCTGTTCACAGGCTCCGTAGTCACGGCGGCGCAGTCTTTCCTAAAGCTGGGCATCGCCACCACCGTCCTCACGGGGGTAACGCTGATGAGCCGCGGCGACCTGGCGCTGATCCCGTTTCTGATGTTCCTTATCGCCGCCACCCGGGTATATGACCCCATCGGCTCCATGTTTGCCAACATGGCCGCGGTTTTCGCCTGCGAGGTGCGCATCGAGCGTATGCAGGAGATCGAGAACGAAAAGCGCATGACCGGACTGACCGAATATGATCCCGATGGCTACGACATCCGCTTTGAGCACGTGACCTTTGCCTACCGGGAAAAAGAGGATGTGCTAAGAGACGTCTCCTTTACGGCGAAGCAGGGGCAGGTGACGGCGCTGGTGGGCCCCTCCGGCGGCGGCAAGTCCACGGCAGCCAGGCTGGCGGCCCGCTTCTGGGACATAGCGGAGGGAACGGTGCGGCTGGGCGGCGTGGATGTGTCCACGGTGGACGGCGAGGCACTGCTGAAAAACTACGCCATCGTATTTCAGGATGTGGTGCTGTTTGCCGATTCCGTGATGGAAAACATCCGCCTCGGCAAGCGGGACGCCACCGACGAGGAGGTGCTGGCGGCGGCGAAGGCGGCGCAGTGCGACGCCTTTGTATCCAGGCTGCCGGAGGGCTACCATACCATGATCGGGGAAAACGGCTCCCGGCTCTCCGGCGGCGAGCGGCAGCGCATCTCCATTGCCCGCGCCATCTTGAAGGACGCGCCGGTGATTTTGCTGGACGAGGCCACGGCCTCGCTGGACGTGGAAAACGAAACGGCGGTGCAGGCGGCGCTGTCCGGATTGATCAAGGATAAGACGGTGCTCATCATCGCGCACCGCATGCGTACCGTCATGAACGCCGATCAGATCGTCCTGCTCTCCGGCGGCCGCGTGGTTGAGATGGGTTCTCCGGCCGAGCTGCTGAAAAAGAACGGCCTGTTCCGCCACATGGCGCAGCTCCAGAGCGAGAGCATGGAGTGGACGGCGTAGAAAAACCTGAAGGAAACAGGATCCCAAGTGCAATATTGGAAAACGAAGTATCGAAAACAAGGAGGAGTTTATGAAAGAAACAAATAAATGGTCTGTCAGGGATGTGATCACCACGGTGCTGCTTTCGGCGGTGCTGATCGTGATCCAGCTCGTTATCAATATGGTCTGCATGGCCAACGACTTTGTCAGCATGGTGCTGTCGGTGGGGATCACCATGTTCCTCTGCGCGCCGGTCTATATGCTCATGGTCAGCCGGATCGGCAAGCGTTTTGTGACGCTGATCTATATGACGATCCTCGGCGTGATTTTCCTGCTGATGGGCAACTGGTTCTTGCTTCCTTATTATGTTCTTGTGGGAATCCTCTGCGAGGCGATTCTCTGGAAGGAAGGCTCCTGCCAAAAGCCGAAACGGCTGACCGCCGCCTGGACGGTGGCGAGCCTTTTATACAACGGGGTCAATCTGCTGCCCATCTGGTTCTTCTGGGACACCTACTACGATTTTGCGCTGGCAAGCGGTATGGAGCAGAGCTACATCGATTCCTATGTGCGTTACTACACCTCTCCCGGCTGGCTGGCCTTTATTCTGCTGTTTACGACGCTGATGGGCTTTTTGGGCTGCATGGTGGGCAGTCGGCTGATCCGCAGGCATTTTCAGAAGGCCGGCGTTCTATGAGAGCGGACGCATCCTTTGCGGTGCCGGTCAAGCTGTGGGCGCTGCTGTGCGTCTTTGCCGGAGTAACCATCGGCGGGAATGTGCTGCTTACCTGCATCCTGACCGGCGGGGCGCTTCTTTATCTCGTCTTACAGCGGAACTTCCGCCTTGCCGCGTCCTATGGCTGCTTTTATCTGCTGCTGGCGCTGCTGCTGTACGGTATCCGCTTCCACGGGCTGCACATGCCGGTCTTTTCGGAATTTTATGTTCTGATGTTCTGGAATCTGTCACCGATCTTTCTGGTGTCATGGGATCTGATCACCACGCCGCCGGGGATGCTCTCCGCGTTTTTATCCCGCCTCCGTATGCCCACCCCGTTCATTCTCGGGCTTCTTGTGGTTTTTCGCTTCTTCCCTACCATGCGGACGGAGCTAAAGGGCGTAGGCAGGTCCATGAAAAACCGGGGGCTGACCGCAGCGGGACAGCTGCTCGCACATCCCGTGCAGAGCATAGAGTATGTGCTGGTTCCGTTTCTTCTTCGGGTATTGCAGCTTGCCGATCAGCTTTCCGTTTCCGCCGTTGCAAGAGGCGCGGAGCGTCCGGGCGTGCGCGGCAGCTATTATGAGCAAAAGGCCGGGGCGCGGGATCACATCGCGGCAGCCGCATGTGCGCTGGTCACGGCTTCCTATTTGGTTTTGGAAAGGAGCATGGCATGATCGAGCTTACACGCGCTTCTTTTCAATACGAAAACTCAGACAGAGGCGTACAGGACATTTCCCTTTCGGTAAAAAGCGGCGAATGCGTCGTGCTGACGGGGCTTTCCGGCTGCGGCAAGACCACCGTGACAAGGCTTGTCAACGGGCTTGCGCCGTCCTACTATCCCGGAGTTTTCAGCGGAAGCGTGAGGATAGACGGCAAGGACATATCAAGGCTTTCCACATGGGAGATCGGACACTTGGTGGGAAGCGTTTTTCAGGACCCCAAAAGCCAGTTCTTTTCCTCCGAGCTCGCCGGAGAGGTGGCCTTTCCCTGCGAGAATTACGGCCTGTCCGCCCGGGAGATACGGGAGAGGACGGACGCCGCCATAGAGGCATTGAAGCTGTCCCATTTGAAAGACAGGGCAGTTGACGTCCTCTCAAGCGGAGAAAAGCAGCGGGCGGCCATTGCGTCCGTATATGCCATGAAGCCAAAGGTCTTTGTGTGCGACGAGCCGACGGCCAACCTTGATGCCGCCGGGACAAGGCAGCTTGCGCAGACCCTTCGGCAGCTCAAGGAGCAGGGCTTTACCCTGCTCCTCGCGGAGCATCGGATCGACTGGCTGATGGGGATCGCAGACCGGTTTTTATATCTGCGGGACGGCAGAATAGAGGCCGAGTATGCGCCACAGGACTTACTTCTTCTTCCGGAAGCAGACATCTTGGGCATGGGTCTGCGTTCTCCGCATGAGGGAAAGAGCCTTCCCGTTCCCTCCGTATTGGACGAAAGCCCTGCCGTCTTGAAGACAGCAGGGCTCTCGAAAAGAATACGCAGAGAAGTTATTTTTGAGGATATTTCGCTGTCCGTTCCAAAGGGCAAAGTGACCGCCATAACGGGGCAAAACGGCGCGGGGAAAACCACCCTTGCGCAGATCCTCTGCGGGCTGGCGAAGCAGACAAGGGGACATATCCTGATAGATGGGAAAAAAGCAAGAGCGGCCGTCCGGCGCAGGGATATCTATTACTGCGGCAACGACACGTCAACGCAGTTCTTTACGGCAAGCGCGGCGGAGGAGCTGCTGCCATAATGTTGTGGAGGTTGAAAAACGATCGCCATGAATCAGCCGAGGACTGTTATGTGATATCCGCGCCGGAGGGATCGCTTTCTGTCCCTGCCGGCAGCTCCACCGCGATGGTCGTGCCCTTGTCCGAGCTTTCCTCCACCCAAACGGAGCCGCCGTGGAGATCGGCGATCTCCCACACCAGAGAAAGTCCCAGTCCCGCGCCGCCGTACTCGCGGCTGCGGGATTTGTCTACCCGGAAGAAGGGCTGGAAGATACTGCGCTGATATTCCTCCGGAATGCCGCAGCCGGTGTCGGAAACGCGAATGATGCACTTTTCCTGCCCCTGTGCAAGCTCGACCCGCACCGAGCCGCCGAGGCGGTTGTATTTGACAGCGTTCTCCGTCAGGTTGAAGAGCATGCGGTAGATCAGCGCGTCGCTGCCGGTCAGGGCGGCGTCGCCCTCCGCTTCCAGCGTGATGCTTCGCTTCTCCGCCAGCGGCGCGAGATCTGTGAAGATCTCCTCGACCATGGGGGCGAGCTGGAGCTGCTCGTTCCGCGCCACCTGCTGCAAATTGCTCATCTCCAGCAGCGTCTTGGTCATCTGCGTCAGCCGCTCCGTCTGCTCGCGCAAAAGCGTGAGGAATTCCGCCGTCTCCGGCCGCACATCGGGATGCTCCGCGGAAAACAGCTCCAGCTGCGCCTGCATCAGCGCCAGCGGCGTGCGCAGCTCGTGGGCGGCGTTGCCGGTGAACTGCCGCTGGGCGGCAAAGGCGTTGTTCAGCCGCTCCAGCATCTGGTTGAACGAGCGGCTCAGCTGCCGGAACTCCGAAATAGCGTCTTCATCGATCCTCATATCGGCAAGATTGTTCAGCTGCACCTGCTCCACCTGCGAGGTAAAGCTGCGCAGGGGCTTGAGAGCGCGTCCGCTGACGAAATAGGCGAGGATGCCGCTGAGCAGCGTTACCGCCGCCGTGATGTACCAGTTGGTGGTGCGGAAGCGCCCCTGCACCCCATCGACGACGATGGTCAACTCCTCGTTGGGCGCTATGAGCTGCGGGTCAAAGCTCGCCGCTCCGCCATCATTCAGGATCACCGTGCCGCCGCCCTGTAAGCTGTCCGCAATGGTGTCCATATAGTACACACCGGAGGAGCACAGCAGCAAATTCATGGCCACGCAGGTGATGCCGATGAGCAGGACGGACATCAGCGTGATGCGCCACTGCAGGGAAAGCCGCTTCATTCCTCCTCGCCTCCCATCAGATAGCCCTCGCCGATGCGGTTGCGGATGGGGTCATAGCCCAGCACGGCGCGGAGCTTTTTGCGCAGGGCGGAGATGTGGACGCGAATGGAATTGCTGAAGCTGTCCACGCTGTTGTCCCAAACGTGATCCATCAGCTCCTCCTGACTCACCGGCCGCCCCTGATGCACCATCAAATATTCCAGAATACCCGTTTCCTTCCGGGTCAGCGTCAAGGTCTGCCCGTTGACGGCGGCGGTGCGGGAGCGGGTGTCGAAGCTCAGGCCTCCGCAGCTTAGCAGCACATCCTGCTGGGTGAACTGCCGCAATGTCAGGCTGCGGATGCGGGCCTCCAGCTCCGCCAAGTGGAAGGGCTTTGCCAGATAGTCGTTTGCCCCGGCGTCCAGCCCCGCAACCTTGTCCTCCACCTCACTGCGGGCGGAGAGGATCAGCACCCGCGTCTCCCGGTCGGTCTGCCGCAGGGTGCGCAGCACCGTCATGCCGTCCTTTTTCGGCAGGTTCAGATCAAGAAGTACCAGATCGTAGCGCTCCACCCCCAGAAGCGCCAGCGCCTTTTCCCCGTCATAGCAGTAGTCCACGCTGTAGGCCAGCCGCCGCAGGCTGCGGACGATGGTCTCGCACAGGGCGCGTTCATCTTCAATTACTAAAAGGTGCATGAGAGCCCTCCTTTTTATTTCTTCGTTTTTGTGTTGCTTTCATTATAGCAAAAACAGATAAGGTTTGCGTTAAGTTTTCGTTCTTAACAGAGACTTTAACTCTCCCGCGCTATGATGGGGACACAAAATCGGAAAGGGTGATGAAAAATGAGCTGCGGGAAAAAGGCCGCGGCGCAGGTCGTGCTGCTGATGGCCGGAGCCGCCATGCTGTGCTTCGGCGTCTGGCGGGGCGAGGCGGCGACGGTGCTGAGCAAAGCAATCAAATTATGTCTGGAGTGTGTGGGCATTGGGTAAAAAGTTTTCAGGCGTTTCACAGACCATGTCCCGCTTCCGGGGCTGGATTCAGGCGGGGGCGACGCTGCTGACCAACCTGCATCTGCCGAACTTTCTCAAGGGCGGACTGTATCAGGGGGCGGGGAAGACCGTCTGCGTGCCGGGGCTGAACTGCTACTCCTGTCCGGCGGCCTCCGGAGCCTGTCCCATCGGGGCGTTTCAGGCGGTGGTGGGGTCTTCCAAGTTCAGCTTCTCCTATTATATCACAGGCTTTCTCATTCTGCTGGGCGTGC
>USNH01000017.1 GCA_900556015.1 uncultured Eubacteriales bacterium
TTTCCAACCGTCGCGGTCAAGCGTGGTTCCTTTTTCGTACTCGCTGACTTCCCCCGCAATTTCATAACCCAGCCGCTCGGCCTGCTCATGCAGCCGGGCGCTTTGCGCTTCCAGCGTGTGGTCGCCGTCAAGCTGCGCCTGCGTTGCTACCCGGCAATATAATACCACACGCTTGCTTTTGCTGCTATCCATGATCTGACCTCCATTCAGATATTCCCGACAAAACGGTAGTAGATTTTGATGTCCCGGACGTTTTTCCCATCAATGACGGTCTTTTCTCCGACCTCAATGCGGTCGATCAGCTCGTCCACCGTTTCACGGTCAAGCCCCCGTATGTGCAGGTGCTTTCGGACGACTGCCGCCCAGCTTTGAATGTCGGCGGCGCTCTGCTCATACTCCCTGACTTCCGCAAGAAGCGTATCCAGCCGGTCGGTCCGCTGGCGGCGCTCCTGCTCGGTCTTTTCAAGCAGCACGGCGAAGGACGCTGCGCTGATGCTGCCGCAAACCTTGTCCTCATAGAGCTTTGCGGTCATTTGCTCCAGCTCATAGACGCGGCGGCGCAGCTTCCCAATCTCCTGCCGGACGCTTTCCAGACGCTCGGCGTCTGCGGCGGTGCGCTGCGCTTGCAGCCTGTCCAGCATGGCAGCTTCGTCCAGTTCCAGCGCCTCGGCATGAGCGCGAATCTCATTCAATACAAGCTCTGTCAGCGTCATCTCATAGATGGTGTGCCGGGAACACGCGCCATAGCCGGAGGCCGTATAGCGGGAGCAGAAATAGGAAACGTACTTTTTGGACGTGCCGTTCTTGCGGCGCTGCGTCTCCCGGTTGCCCTGAAGGGGTGCTTTACAGTCGGCGCAGACGAGCTTGCCGGTGAACAGGAAGGGCTTCGGCGGCGCGTTGTCCGCCGAGAGCAGCGTCCTTTCCCGGTTGATGGCCTGCACTTCATCCCATACCTCCGGCGAGATGATGGCTTCATGCAGAGCCTCATGCCGTATCCACTCGGATTCCGGCTTATAGATCATGGTGTCGTCCTTATAGGAGCGCGAGCCGGTCTGGTTCTGAATAAGATTTCCGGTGTAGACCTCGTTTGTCAATACATTCTTCACCGTGGCGTACATCCAAAGGTTCGCGTACTTGCAGGAGCCGTTGCCGTACCGCTTTGCCCAATACCAGCGCGGGGACAGGATGCCCTCGCTGTTCAGCACGGAGGCGATCTTGCCGTAGGCCATGCCGCCGCGCCGTAGCTCGAACATCCGGCGCACTACGGCAGCAGCTTCCTCGTCGATCACCAGCCGATGCCTGTCCTCCGCACTCTTTCGGTAGCCGTAGGGGGCGTAGGCGGCGATATACTGACCGCTGCGCATTTTGGCGTGGAGAACGGATTTTACCTTATTGGAGAGGTCTTTCAAGTGGTAGTCGTTCATCAGACTGCGGAAGTGCAGCATATCCGTGTTGTCGCCCTCGGTGTCGAGGCAGTCAAGGACGGATACGAAGCGGCAGCCCAATGAGGGGAAAATAACGTCGGTATAGCGTCCGACCTCCACAAAATCACGACCCAGCCGTGATAGGTCTTTGACAAGAATCAGGTTGATAAGGCCGTGCCGTGCGTCCTCCAGCATCTCCAGAAATCCGGGACGCTGAAAATTTCCCCCGCTATAACCGTCGTCCCGGTAGGACTTGACCTCCGTCCAGCCGTTGAGCATTACGAATTTGGAAAGCAGTTCATATTGATTCTCGATGCTGACGGATTCATCAGCGGGGATATAGTTTTTCGTCTTGGCGGAGTTGGAGGCGTCGTCCACGCTCAACCGGCAGTAGATGCCGACCTTATATAGCTTTTTCATACGCTTCCTGCCTCTCCTGTGCCAGCGCGTCGTCCACACTGCCGACGTAGCGGTAGACCACCTTGACGTCGCAGATGCGCTGTCCGTTGACCTTCCGCGGCTCGCCCACCTCGATGCGGTCCACCAGCTCAAAGAGGATGCTCTCGTCCAGCGCCGTGATCTCGGTGTAGCGGCGGATGACCTCCATCCAGCGGTTTGCGTCCTTCCGGTTCTCAAGCTGCGCCCTGACCTTCTGCTCCAGCTCCGGGATAGCGGCGGCTTTTTCCGCCCGTTCCGCTTCATATTTCCGCATGAGTGTCTGAAAGACCGTCTGGGGGATGGTGCCGGTGCATTTGTCCTCATAGAGATTCTGCATCAGCCGTTCCAGCTCGATCATACGCGCCGCTGCCGCTTTCAGCTCCTGTTCATAGGAGATAACGCGGCTGCGGCTTTCCTTTTCCTTCATGCGGCTGATCTGCTCGGCAAGGCGCTCGCCGTCGCACTCGACGAAGCGCGCCTTTTCCCGGATGTCCGTCAGCACCAGCTCCTCCAGCACATTCTCATAGATGGAGTGGATGGTGCAGGCGCTTTTGCCGCTTCTGGCATAGTTGCCGCAGATAAAGGAGCTGTACCGCCCCGGCGTTCCGTCCTTATAGGTGAAGCGCTCGATGTGGTTGCGCATCTTGAAGCCGCAGTCTGCGCAGTAGACAAGGCCGGTGAAGATGCTGCGGATGCCGTCCGTGGGCGGCGTCTTGCGCACCTTCTTTTTGTCGATGCTGACCACGGTATCCCATACCTCGCGGGAGATGATGGGTTCATGGGTGCCCTCCACCCGTATCCATTCCTCCTCCGGCTTGTTGATGAGCTTGCGGGACTTATAGGACAGCGTGCCGGTTTTGCCCTGCACCATGTTCCCGATGTAGACCTCGCTGCGGATGAGGGCTTTGACGGTGGTTTCCGCCCACTTGTGGTTGACGTTACGCGGGTCGCTGCGCCCCTTGCGCTGATAGTAGAGCGCACCGGGCGGCAGAACGCCCTCCTCGTTGAGCGTGACGGCGATGGCGCGGAAGCCTGTGCCGGCGGCGCGCATGGCGAAGATGCGGCGCACGGTAGGGGCGGTTTCCTCGTCGATGATAAGGTGGTGCTTATCCTCCGGGTCGCGCTTGTAGCCGTAGGCGGGGTAGGTTCCCATGAACTTGCCGCTTTCCGCGCAGGCTCTTTTGACCGCCTTGACCTTCTTGGAGGTGTCCCGGCTGTAAAACTCGTTAAATAAGTTCAAAAAGCACATGACGTCAGTGCTACCGTTGTCACTCATGGTGTCGATGCCGTTGTTCAGCGCGATAAAACGGCAGCCCAGCGAGGGGAACAGGTAGTCCGTGTACTGACCGAACTCGATGTAGTTACGCCCAAAGCGTGATAGGTCTTTTACCAGAATGAGGTTGATTTTCTTGGCTTTTGCATCTTCGATGAGGCGTTTGACGCCGGGTCTGTCGAAATTCGTACCTGAGTACCCGTCGTCACAGTACACCGCGATCTCGTTCCAGCCCCGCTGACGCACATAGCTTTGCAGCAGGAGCTTCTGATTTTCAATGGATACGGACTCCCCGTCACGCTCATCGTCGTTGCTGAGCCTGCAATAGATACCTACGTTGTATGTCTTTTCGATCATCTGTATTTTACCTCCCGATTCTCTGCGATTCATACATCCGTGCGGCGTGATGGCTCTCGCAGGTTTTCCCTGCAAGAATATGATACCGGGGATACCATTTTCGCGCAAGGATGCCGCCGCAGGGAGGCTGATTGTCTGTTACGATGCGTGGCAGGGCTGCGCGGCCGCAGGAGCGTCCAGCTCCGTCATGGCGCGGCGCACCGCAAGCTGCTCCAGCGTCCTGCCAAGGTCCTTTTCGCCGGAAAACACGCTTGTCACGCGATAGAGGGTCTTGCCGATCCTGACCTCCTTATAAGAGGAAACCGGCTCTTTGGGGATAGCTTGCTTCTGCATAAACGCACCTCCGATTTATCATGTAAGTCCCGCTGCCACGATATGACAGCGGGGCTTGTTCGTATTCGTTCCGGCAGAGCAGCCGCGCCGGGAGGGTTGCCGTCATGCTGCATGATGCTGCACCGGCGCGGCTGTCCGCGCATTTTGTGTCATGTAGTTTTGTTCCGCCGTATTTGTCACAGCCCCCGGCGCGAGGCATATATCGCCTCTGGGACCGGTATCAGCCGCCTTTGGCAAGGCTGTCCCATTCCCGCCAGCGCCGTGGCTTGTAAGGCTCACGAGTGCCGCAGGAATCCCCCTCAAGTCAGTGGGAGGCCGTAGCTGGGGTTGCGTATCGCCCGCGCTGTCATCGCGCCCGATGCTGCCACGCATTGGGTCAAAGGCTGCGTAGATCGCTCGGACAGCCGCCCGTCCCGAAGGATGGGAGGTCTGTCGTCATGGCGGCGCGCCTTTCGTCGCTTGGCTTTTCAGCCGCGCGGGGTCTGTGCTGATACCGGTGTCTATTCCGTTTTCAAGGAGCAGAGGCGAGAAAGAATAATATCCCTCTCATATACCTCAAGAAAAATCGGGCTTTTTATAACCCCCTCAGTCGAAATTTTTCAAAATTCTCTTCAAATGGGAAAGCCCTTTGCGAACGGAATGATGCACGGCAGGTTGAGTGGTGTTTTCTCTTGCAGCGATCTGCAACTGAGACAGTCCGCCAACTATGTACGCAATGACACGCCGCCGCTGCGCGGGCGTGAGCTGCGCCAGTCCCTCTTTCAGCAGCCGCTCCAGTTCCATGCGCTCCAGCGCCTCGTCCGGCTGCTCCGGCAGATTCAGCGCCTCAGCCTCGATGCCGTCGCCTGCGTCCAGCGAGTAGAACGCCCGGTTGTCGCGGATGTACTGCGCGTAGTTGATCTGAAGCCGCTTATCTTCTTCGAGAAACGCAGCTACTTCATCGGAAACCTCGATAAAGGCATCCTCGGTGTACCACGGGTAAAGCTCCCGCAGATTGATCGTTGTCATGTTGTATTCCTCCGTTTGGATGTTTGTGTTCGTGGTTGCGGTTGAATCCAAACGGAGGGCGGCGGGGAGCGGCAGCCCACGGCGAAAAAGTGCCGTGAACGACAAAAAGCACCTATAAAGGCTTCAAAGCCTTCATAGGTGCTCAATAGGCGCAATGAAACAGCAGAAAGGGCAGGCGGGTGCAGAAAACTGCTTTCATTCCGTATTGGTTCGGTTATGCGATTTGTGCGGCGGCAAGCCGCATCAGCGACACCTCCCGTACTCTTTTGTCATAGACTGATTTCCTTTCTGCTCAAATCGGATAGAAATGGCGAAAGGCGGTTGTTCAAAAGAGCAACCGCCTTTCCTGACGAATGAAACCGAAAAGGGGCGCGGGGCTATTTGCCCGCGCCCCTAAAGGTGAACCTGTTTACTTTTCGATGATTTGCAGCACTTCTTCCTCACGCCGCCGCCTGATCTGCCATGTGGTCAGCACAAGGCATCCGGCAAGAGATGTACAGAGGGAGAATCCCCACAAGCCTAACACGCTGCTGTCGCCGGTCTTTGGGATTTGCAGCCGCTTCGGGTCGATCCAGCCCATCAGGCCGCCGGGAGCCTTGCCCTGCACCAGCTCATACTTCTCAATGAAGCGGTGGAGCATGGCGGCGATCTCAGCGCGGGTTGCCGTACCCTGCGGGTCAAGCAGATTGCCGGATTTTCCCTTCACAAGACTGCTGCCGACCGCCCATTGCATCGCCGTCTTTGCGTAATCCGTGATCTTGTCCGCGTCCTTAAATTTGTCCAGATTTCCCTTGACGGTCAGATCGTAGCCCTTGTAGTCCGCGTAGCGGTAGAAGATGGCTGCAAGCTGTTCGCGGGTGATGGGATCGTCCGGGCCGAATTTGTCTTTGCCGTAGCCCGCGAAAATGCCGTTCTCCGCCGTCCATGTGATCGCGTCAGCGTACCACTTTCCGGCCTCCACATCGGTAAAGCTGTTTTTGCCCTTCGGCGCGGGGCTGCCCTCCATGCGCCAGAGAATGGTCGCCATCATGCCGCGCGTCGCCGTCCCATACGGACTGAACAGGGTCTTGCTCGTGCCGAGCATCAGGCCGTTTTCGTAGACGAACATCACATCGCCGTAGAACCAGTCCTTTTCAGAAACATCGGTAAAGGGATTCGCGCCTGTACCCGGATTTTCATCCACGCGCCAGCCTGCATACACGGTCATATCCTTCGTCAAATAAACGCCAGAAACCTTGTTCATCAGGCTGCGTTCGCTGTACCAGCCGATAAAGGTGTGGCCGCGCCAGGTCGGGACGTATTTTGTCAGGTCAATGTAGGTATTGTACGTTCCCTGCACGCTGGGAATATCACTGCCTCCGCCTGTTTCAAAGCGCAGCGTGTAGTAGGTGACGGGCGGATTGTAGCCGCCGCCACCGCCGCCGGTGTCCTTCTCGAAGATGGCCTTGACCTCCACGTTGGCACTCGGCATGGTGAACTTGTCGTCCTTGATGGTCACGCCGCCGCTGATGACCTGCCACTCCTTGAAGTGATAGCCCTTGTTTGGCGTGGCGGTCAGGGTGATCTCCGTACCGACCACGGCTTTTGCATGAGATGCAGAAGCCGTTCCGTTGTCGCCGCTGGTCACGGTGATGGTAAACTCGGTGGGTGCAGGAGGTGCATCTTTCTCGAAGATGGCCTTGACCTCCACGTTGTCGTTCGGCATGAGGAACTTGTCGTCCTTGATGGTCACGCCGCCGCTGATGACCTCCCACTCCTTGAAGTGATAGCCGGTTTTGGGCGTAGCGGTCAGGGTGATTGTCGTACCAGCCGCAGCGGTGGAAGGACTTGCGGTGCCAGTGCCGTTTCCGTCATTACCGACGGTGACGGTGTAAGTGGTGGGGGTAATAACGCTGTTTTCCCACAGCGCCTTGATCTCTGTGTCCCCGCTCACGATATAGGTATCGCCTACCTTGTACTCCGTGCCGCTAATCTCCCAAGCCTTGAACTCCTGATCGGTGGGAGCGGTGAAGCCGCACTCGGGCAGGATGTAATTTGTCCCTGCCTTGACGGTCACGGGTCCCATGCTGCCGCTGCCGCCGTTGCCGTTAAAGGTGATAATGAAGTCCGCAAGCGGCTCTCCATCTCCCACGGTGACCTCCGCATCGGAGCTGGCAAAGTGGTTGTGATCCTCCGCATAGCGGACGAAGTAATTGCCAGCGGACAGGTTCTCAATCTCCGTGCCGCTGCACACCGTATAGCTGCTTTCGCCTGCCATACGGTATTCCATCTTATCAGTCACGCCGCTGATTTTGCCGTCGCTGCCATCCTCGGTGGTGGGTGCGACACCGATCAAGCCGTCAGGCGCTTCCTGCGTGGCTTTGCCGATGCTCCACGCTGCGGTCACGGCGTCGGTGCTGCCGTCCGCCCATTTGCCGGTCTTGGATGTGACGCGGACGGTGTAATCGCCCGCGTCCGTGGCGGTGTTGCCGGAGATGTCCATTGTGGCGGGATCATAGCCGTTCACGGTTGCGGTATGCTCGGAGCCATTGTAGGTGTAGGTTCCGGTGACACTGATGCTGGGCTTGGCGGGATCAGTAGGCGCAGGCGCGTCCTTCTCGAAGACAGCCTTGACCTCCACGTTGGCGCTCGGCATGGTGAACTTATCGTCTTTGATAGTCACATTGCCGCTCATGACCTCCCACTCCTTGAAGCGGTAGCCTTCGTCAGGCTTGGCGGTCAGGGTGATCTCCGCACCGGCAACAGCCTTTGCAGGAGAGGCGGAAGCCGCACCGTTGCCGCCGCTGGTCACGGTGACGGTATGCTCGGTAGGCGCAGGAGGTGCGTCCTTCTCGAAGATAGCCTTGACCTCCACATTGTCGTTCGGCATGAGGAACTTGTCGTCCTTGATGGTCACGCCGCCGCTCATGACCTCCCACTCCTTGAGGTGGTAGCCCTCGTTGGGCGTAGCGGTCAGGGTGATCGTCGTACCGGCCGCAGCTTTTGCATGAGAGACGGAAGCCGTTCCGTTGCCCTCTGTGGTGACGGTGACGGTGTACTCGACAGGGGCGGGAGGCGCGTCCTCCCACAGCGCCTTGACTGTGATGTCAGCGGTGACGGTCACGGGGGCGTTCACCGGATACTCCGTACCGTCTATCTGCCATGCCTTGAACTGCTGATTTTCGGGCGCAATAAACTCGCACTCCGGCAGATAATACTCGCTGCCGTGCAATACCTTCTTGGCGGGCATTGCGGTGGTGACCTCCTCTGGCAGATCCTCAGGCTCGGAGCCGCCGTTAGCGTCAAAAGTGACGGTATGGTGCCACCTGTATGTTCTGACTGTCGCCGTAGTTTCGTTTCCCGCGTTGTCAGTCGCGACCACGGTATATTCCGCTCCCGCGTCATTGTTGCCGCCATCCGGCGCGGGGAGACGATAGGTGGGGCCGTCTTGCGGCTCGCCGTTGATGGTCACCGACTTGATGCCGGAGGACATCTCTCCCGATGCAGCCGGGTCGCTCACGGTGAAGGTGTACGCGCCGGGCTTTCCATCGAGGGTATCCTCGACGGTGTAGCTTTCGCCGTCCGTCAGAGTTTCCATAACCGGGGCTTTCGTGTCCCTCTCAAGCACATGACCGCACACAGTGCAGAGCTGCTTCTGATTGCTCCAGTCGCCGGGGCTGTGCTTTCCGTTTTGCTTGGACATTTCCGCGGCGGGGTCTCGTGCGCCGCATTTCTTGCAGGCCCAGATGTGGCAGTCGTCCCTGATCGCCCAGCCAAATTCATGGTCGTGTGTGCTTTCCTCACAGCGCAGCTCCAGCCGCGGATGCAGGCTGATAATTATAATCATAATCGGAACTCGGATAAAGCGGAAGGGCAAGCGCAGTCAGCGTTGTGTCCTTGATCAGAATGTTCCCGCTTTTGCCTTTCATGCCGCCACCGATGCCCGCGCCATAGTAGCCCTGCGCCCTCACCACGCCGCCGGTGATGGAAATGTCATAGTCCGAACCGCCTCTTCCGCCACCGATTCCTGCGCCGGCATAGTTACTCCAAGCTTCGACCGTTCCACCGGAAATCTCGATATGATGAGCATCTTCCGACTTGTTCTGTCCGTCTTGATCGCCGCTGCCGATTCCTGCTCCGCCTGACTCGCTGCCGGCATTCACCGTGCCGCCCTTGATATAAATAAAGCGTCCGGGGCCGCCCTGACCGCCGCCGATCCCTGCGCCTTCCGAAACGGACCGCACCGTCAGCTTGCCGGAATACACATAAATCCACTCGCCGACGCCGCCCTGACCGCCGCCGATACCCGCACCGTATACGCCGCTGATCGCAAGAATCTCACCGCCATAGATACCCGTCGCCAGAGAGCCGAAATGAAGGTTCATGCCGTGTCCCTGCGAGAATTTCTTGATTCCGACCTTTGAGCCTCCGATGCCGGCGCCATACCTGCCGCCTTCACACGTGAGCTTTGTCCCCGTCTGCACCAGAACCCGGAGATAACCATCGGTTTTGTTTTTCTGCAGCGCGGCGAAGTTCTCCGCGCCGATCAGCTCGCTGTCGTTGCCGATAAAGTACAGACAGGCAGAGGCGCCGCCGTAAAGCTCGATGGCAGGGCCGTCCTTGGGTGCCTGAATGCGGACGCCGTCCAGAAAGATGTGCGGTGTATTGTTCTTGCCATCGATTTTGATCCGGTATTGAAAATACCAGTTCGGATCTGCGGAGCCCTTAATCAGATAGGTCTTGCTGTCCTTGATTTTCAATTCTCCGTTCTGCTTCGTAAGGTCCACTGTCTTGTCAAACGTCGCTGGGACGGAAAGCTTGACATCCGGTAGCTCATTCGCTGCAAAGGCCGCTGTCGGCAGCAGCGTCAGCACC
>USNH01000018.1 GCA_900556015.1 uncultured Eubacteriales bacterium
ATTTGGCAGCCTGGGCGGCCTTCTTGTTGCGGCCAAGGGCGCGGATGCCCTCCACCACCAAGTCGATGGCCAGGATCACCAGCAGCACGCCGATGATGCCGCGGATGTAGCACCACACCACGCCGTCGCCGCCAGCCATGATACCCACGACCTGGGCCTTGATGGTGAACACCAGGGAGGTCAGGGTCACGATCAGCATGAAGAACATGGGGAAGTAGAACATCTTGTTGTTGCGGCCAATCTTGCCCAGCCAGCAGCACACAGCCAGCAGGCCCAGAGCGGCCAGCAGCTGGTTGGCAGCGCCGAACAGAGCCCAGATCTTGGCATAGCCGGTCAGGCCCAGGGCCACGCCGGCCACCACGGTAATGCCGGTGGCCACAAACGGGTTGGTGATGGCCTTCTTCCAGCCGGTCAGGTCCTCGCGGGTCTTGCCGGGCTCGACAAAGAACTCAGCGAACATATACCGGGCCAAACGGGTGGCGGTGTCCACGGAGGTCAGGCAGAAGGCGGACACGGCCAGGATCAGCATGGAGTACACGGCGTTGTAGCAGCCGTCGCCGAACACCTCGGAGAACATGGAGGCAAGGCCGGTGGCAAACACCACGGTAGGCGTGGTGGTCGTGCCGTCAGCATAGGAGGCCCAGATGTAACCCACAGCGCAGACGGAGATCAGCGCCAGGGCGCACTCGATGAGCATACCGCCGTAGGCGATGGGCTTGGCGTCCTTCTCCTGATCCAGCTGCTTGGACGTCGTGCCGGAGCCCACCAGGGAGTGGAAGCCGGACACAGCGCCGCAGGCGATGGTCACGAACAGTGCGGGGAACAGATAGCCCAGGGACGTGCCGCTGGGAGCGAGGGTGTCATAGAACCCGGTGAACGCGGGCATATCCACATCGGGGTGGCAGCCGACGATACCCACCACAGCCAGGATCATCATGCCGTACAGCAGGAAGGAGCTCAGGTAGTCACGGGGCTGGAGCAGAATCCACACAGGGGTGACGGAGGCCACGCCGATATACAGGCCCACGATGATCATCCACACGGTGTAGCTCAGATAGATGGGATGCCAGTTCAGGCCGATGACCATGCAGACCACGATACCGATGACGCCGATAACGGTGGCAATGCCCAAAGGGGCGTTGCGGCGGTATACGAAGAAGCCGAACAGGATGGCCATCACGATGAACATGATGGAGATGATGGCGGTGGAAGCGTTGGCGGCAGAGGCCTCCAGGTCCACGAGACCGTCCGCGGTATAGGTGGCCTTGAAGGTGTTGGCCACGATGGAGGCGAAGGCCGCCACCACCAGGATCAGCGTCAGGTACGCGAAGGTGATGAACAGCTTCTTGGCCTTTGCGCCGATAGCGTCGCCGATGACCTCACCGATGGACTCACCCTTGTGGCGGATGGAGGCGAACAGTGCGCCGTAGTCATGCACGCCGCCGAAGAAGATGCCGCCGATCAGGACCCACAGCATAACGGGGACCCAGCCGAACACAGCGGCCTGGATGGGGCCGTTGATGGGGCCTGCGCCGGCGATAGAGGAAAAGTGATGGCCCATCAGAACGGGAGCCTTGGCGGGACAGTAGTCCTTACCGTCCTCCAGCTCATGGGCAGGGGTGACGCGGGAGTTATCCACGCCCCACTTCTTGGCCAGCCAGCCGCCGTAGAAAATATAGCCTACGACCAGCACGGCACAGCCGATGATCAGGAACAAAGCAGCATTCATAAAGTTCTCTCCTTTCCGAACAGCTTTCTCTTTTGCTTATGAAACAGGGCTCTGTTGAGCACCTGCGCTGCACTGTGTCCGCTGGCGTTGGTGCTGACCTTTTCCTCCGGCAGCACCGCCAGAGCGGTATGAAAATCCATCCATCCCCAATAGGACATACGAAAGCTCTTGTAGAGCCTGCACCGCTTCAGCGCCCTGCGGGCGTCCTCGTCGCAGCTGTCGCACAGGAAGATGGCGGAGATATAGGTATACATGTGGTTCGGGCCGGGCTGGATGCGGGCCATGCCCTCCTCGTAGGCCAGCTTCTCGCACCGTTCATAGATCTCCTTCGTCAGGTGCGGCACGCTGAACAGGTACACATATTCAAAGCTGTTGGCCTCCCACAGCTTCGCTTTCTTGGAGAGGACGTACTTGGAGTTGTGGACGAAAAAGTCCATGGTGGCCATCAGGGGCTGCCGTGCCTCCTCGTGCCGCGTCACGTCAAAGCTGCCCGCGTACACATCGCACAGCTTGTCAACGGCCTCCTGCCTCGTCATGGTCTCGTCCTCCTTCCATCGCACCGTTCTTAACGCCCATTCACACACTCTGAACATCTTTCACGATTAAAACCGTGAAAGGCGCTTTCCACAAAAGTTGGAAAAGTGCTCCGTATGAGCGCCGGGAAACGTTCCCGGAAAAGACGTCATAAATATATACCGCTGTTTTTCAACTTGCAAGACGCAAATTGCACAATCTTCAGCCGTTAATTTTGTGTAAATTTTTAGTTGATTTGTGCAAAGAGACGTGGTACATTGTAAATATCCTCCGCGCTATGAGGAAGTTTCGTGTAACGCACCTCATTCCGCCTCTGAAAAACAGCAAAACGGCCTGTCGCCCACCACCGGGAGACAGGCCGCTTTTGCGTCCTCGCCGCCAAAATATCCCTGCCGCGCCGCTGAAAAGTTTTTCCGCTTTTGGTAAAAAATAACGGCAACTTTTTTCCTTACCCGAACCGCCCCACGCGGCTTCTGCTCGCCCCCCCAACAAAAAAGAACCGCCCTCCGGCGGTTCTTTTTCCATTCATCTCCGTATCACCCGTCCGGCCTTCGCGCCGGTCAGCTGTCCGTCCCGGACGGCCACCTGACCGTCCACCAGCACCAGCGCCATGCCCTCCGCCGTCTGCCGGGGCTGCTGATACGTCCCCCGCTCGTGGAGCTTCTCCGGGTCGAACACGCACACGTCCGCGTCCGCGCCCTGGGCCAGCAGGCCCTTGCCCCGCAGCCGCAGCGCCGCCGCCGGCGCACCCGTCAGCTTGTGAACGGCCTGCTCCCACGTCAGCGTCCCCGTCTCCCGGACGAAGTGCTCCAGCAGCCGGGTGCAGCTGCCGTACACCCGCGGATGGGGCTGACCCTCCGTGGGATAGGTGGCGTCGGAGATCAGACTGCTGTACGGGTCGCGGAGGATGGCCGCGATGTCCGCCTCCGAGGCCATGAAGTCGATCATCGTCACCTGGCAGTGCTCCCGGATCAGCAGGTCGCAGCAGGCGTCCAGCGGCGTCTTGTGCTCTATCTCCGCCTCCTCCGCCACGCTCTTGCCCAAAAGCGGCTGATCCTCCGGGCAGTGCAGGCTGGTCAGGAAAATGCCGTCCCAGCCCGCCAGCTTGGCGATGTTGTCAAAGCCGCTGCCGTCCTCGATGCGGCGCGCCAGAATCTCCCGCTGGCGGGGATCTGCCAGCCGCGCCACCACCGCGTCCATGCCGCCTTCCAAAAACTCCGGCGGCAGGATGTGCAGCAGCTGGGTCGAGCCGGCGGTGTAAGGATACACATCGCAGCTCACATCCAGCCCCTCCCGCCGTGCGTTTTCCAGCAGCGCCAGCGCCCGGGGTATCTTCGTGCCCCAGTTGTCCCGGCCCATGGCCTTCAGGTGGCTGATGTGCAGCGGTATCTTCAGCGTCCGGGCCACCGTCAGCATCTCCTCCACGGAGTCGCACACGCCGCCGCCCTCCTGCCTCATGTGTACCGTCAGCGGCACGTCCTGCCCTGCCAGGGGCCGTAAGGCCCGGATCAGCTCCGCCGTGGTGTAGAAGCACTCCGGCGCGTAGCCCAGACCCAGCGACACGCCCAGCGCGCCGTCGCCCAGCGCCCGCTCCAGCGCCCGGTGTATGGCCCGGTAATGGCCGCTTTCCAGGTGCTCCAGCTCATAGCCCGCCGCGTCGGCCCGCAGCACGCCCGCTCCGGCCAGCATCCCCATGTGCAGGGGCAGCGGCGGCAGCGATGCGAAATACTCCGCCAGCGACCCGGTGGCCATCTCCGCCGGGATCTCCCCGGTGATGGGCCGCAGATAGTCCCGTATGGCCTGGCCGTGTGCCGCGCCGAAGGGCGCGCAGCTCAGGCCGCAGTTGCCGTTGACGATGGTGGTCAGTCCCTGGCACAGCTCCGCCGCGCCGAAGCCGGGGCGAAACGCCGCCGCGTCGGCGTGGCGGTGTATGTCGATGAATCCCGGCGTCACCGTCAGGCCGTCCGCGTTGACAGCCTGCCGGGCCTCCCGGCCCGTCAGATCGCCCACGGCGGCGATTTTCCCGTCCAATATGCCCACGTCCGCCCGGAAGCCCGGTGCGCCCGTGCCGTCGATGACAAGGCCGCCCCGGATAATGGTATCAAGCATGATCCGCACCTCTTTCTTGTTTCCCCGCCGTCAGGGGCAGGGTGATGATGAACCGCGTCACGCCGCTGCCGCTCTCGCAGCGCAGCGTGCCCCGGTGTGCCTCGATAATGGCCTTGGCGATGGGCAGCCCCAGGCCGAAGCTGTCGCCGTCCGTCCGGGCCTCGTCTGCCCGGTAGAAGCGGTCAAAGATATGGGGCAGCTTGTCCGCCGGAATGTCCGCACCCCGGTTTTCCACCGTCACCGCGGCGAAGCGTCCCTGTCTCTCCGCCGTCAGGCGGATGTCCGTGCCGTCCGCGGCATATTTCACCGCATTGTCCAACAGCGCCGCCAGCGCCTGCCCCAGCTTTGTGCCGTCGCCCCGTACCGGCAGCGATGGCGCGATGTCGTACTCCAGCCGCTTTCCGGCCTCAAAGGCCACCGGCTCGAACCGCAGCGCCGCCGTCACCGCCGTCTCGGACAGCTCCACCGTCTGCTCCGGCAGTGCTCCGGCGCTGCGCTGGGCGCGGGACAGGGTGAGCATATCCTCCACCAGCAGCTTCATCCGGCGGCCCTCCGCCCGGATGTTGTCGATGTACGCCGCCTGCTCCGGCAGCGCCGACTGGTTCAGCAGCTCCGCTGAAGATAAGATCACCGTCAGCGGCGTTTTCAGCTCGTGGCTGGCGTCGGACAAAAACTGCTCCTGCTGCGCCCACGCCGCGCCCACCGGGCGCGTCACCACGCCGGACAGCAGATAGCTGCACAAAAACAGCACCACCAGCGCCGCCGACCCGGCCAGGGAGCACACCGCCGCCATGGAGCGCATGGTGGTGCTCTCCAGCGTGGTGTCCGTAAAGGCGATCAGGGTGCTGGTGTAGCCCGTCCGCCGCAGATACCGCAGGTGGAAATCCGCCAGCAGTCCCGTGTCCTCCTCCTGGGCCAGCGCCGCCGTCACGATGGCCGCCAGTTGGCTCTGATCGCTCAGGTCATAGTAGCTGTTGCCCGCCACCCGGGCCGTGCCGCTGGCATATACCTCCGCCACGAAGCAGGGGATGCCCTCCGCGCCGGGCTGGCGCGAGCCGTAATCCCCGCTCTCCAGCGCCTGATACAGCTGCTGCTGCACGCTCTTTCGGTAGTTGCTTCGCGAGATCAGCACCACCGCCGCGAACACCGCCAGCAGCACCAGCGAGATCAGCAGCATATTGGTGGCCACTACCTTCCAGCGCAGATGGCGTATCATTCCTCCACCTCCAGGCAGTAGCCCACCAGCCGCAGCGTTTTGATCCGCACGCGGGACTGCAAATGGGTCAGCTTCCGCCGCAGGAAGGAGATATACACCTCCACGTTGTTGTCCTCCGCCGCGGAGTCATAGCCCCAAACCTTCAGAATAAGCTGTTCCTTCGTCACGATCTGACTGCCGTTTTTCATCAGCAGCTCCATCAGGTCGTACTCCCTCCGGCTCAGCCGCACCTCCCTGTCCCCGCACCGCAGCAGAAACGTGGACTGTTGTAATTTCAGGTCGCCGAAGGCCGTCTCCCCAGCGTCGGCGCTGACCTCATCGCCGCTGCGCCGCAGCAGGGAGCGGATACAGGCCAGCAGCTCCTCCGACTCAAAGGGCTTGGTCAGATAGTAGTCCGCGCCGCAGTCCAACCCCCGCACCCGGTCACTCAGCTCGCTCCGGGCCGTCAGCATCAGCACCGGCAGACTGCTGCCGCCGCCTCGCAGCTCCCGCAGCAGCGTAAAGCCGTCCATCCCCGGCAGCATGGCGTCCAGCACCAGCAGGTCGTAGATACCGCTGCGGGCGTTGTCCAGCCCGGAGATACCGTCGTGGCACACGTCCGCCGTGTAGCCCTGCTGGTGCAGCAGCTCCGCCAGCGTGGATGCCAGCCGCTTCTCATCCTCCACGATCAAAATACGCATCCCGAACACTCCTTTCGCCGCGCCCGGCGGGCTTTACGAAAGCCCCAGCGCCGCCAGCGTCAGCACCTGGGCCAGCGCCGTCTCCTCCATGCGATAGATGGTGGTGTCGCCGTCCAGCGTCACATACCGCCCGCCGTCGCCGGTGCTGCCGCCCACGGTCAGCGTCAGCGCGCCGTCATCGCCGCCGGCGGTGGTGTAATTCACCGCCAGTATAGCCTCCGGCACGTCCAGGCCGCACACCGCCGCCGCGCCGTCCGCCGGGTCATAGTCCACGCAGGCCGTCACCGCCAGCTTTCCCAGCTCGGCCACCAGCTCCGCCGTCTTTTCCGTCACGTCCTGCGCGCCGGACTTCCGCACGCCGCTCTCGTCCACCGAGAACGTCACCTGCTTGCCCTCCGCCCCGGTCAGCGTCAGGGAGATCAGGTTTTCCTCCGTGATGACCGGCAGCTCCGGCAGCACCGCCATGTCGTAGATGCTGCGGCTCAGCGCCTCGCCGTCCGCCTGGGCGGCCAGCCGCACCACGCCGTCCGGCGTCAGCACATACCAGTGCCCGTCCGCTGTCTGCGACCCCACATAGATGGTGCTGGCCGCGCCGTCCGCCGTGGCCGTCACGTGCTTTTTGGAGTTCTCCAGCCCGTATCCGCTCAGCTCGCCCTGCTGTGCCACCGGCTGGGCGGCGGCCAGCGATGACGGCAGCGCCAGCAGCTCCGCCACGGCGCTCTGCTCCAGCGGGAACGTCCTGTCCTCCGCCCAGTACCACGTGTCGCCCTCCCGGGCAAACCGCAGCGTCACGTCGCCGTCACTGAGCTCCAGCAGCGTCACGCCCTCCACCGGCACGGTGTTCACCGTCGCATCGTCCTGCTTGGCCTGGGTGTCCTTCTGCCCGCAGCCGCATAAAAGCGCCAGCGCCGCCAGCAGCGCCGCCGCGAAGATCCATCGCTTCATATCCGTGTCTCCTTTGCCGTATTCTGCCCCTCAGTATAGCAATTTCCGCGGAAAAAAGAAAGAACAAATCGTAAATAATGGCCAAAAGCAGTTTGTCGATAAACCCTCTTTATGCGGCAAGCAGTTCCTTTACGCAGAGCGACTATTTTCGTGCCGCAAGGCGGCACAAAAATAACGACATTATTTTAGGCTGTCGAAAAAGCCGGAGGCTTTTTCGACAGCCTGAGGGCGGGCCTTCCGGCCCGCCCTCTGCTTATCTTCCCCCGTATGCCATATACCTTCGGGATAATATGTATCGTTGCTTTACGCCTCCCAGTGCGCCCGCTGCGCCGTGCCGCACAGCCGCGCCGTCAGCGAGGTGGGAAACGTCCGCACCGCCCGGTTCAGCCGCGTCACCGCGTCGTTGTATAAAAGGCGGCTGGTTCGCAGCATCTGCTCACAGCAGTCCGACGTGCCGAACAGCCGGCTGTACGCCTCGTCCGTCCGCAGTCCGGGATAGCGATCCGCCGTGGTGGACACGGCGGCCAGCACATCGTCCAGCAGCTGCTCCTGCTGCCGCACGTCCTCCGGCCCGGAGGATGCGTCCACCGCCCTGCGGCGCAGCCGCAGCTGCTCCGCCAACGCGGCCATAGAGTCCCCGGCGTAGCCCTGGGCCACCTCCAGCAACGCCAGCACCGCGTCAAACCGGGTAGACAGGTGCGTGCCGATCTGCTTCATGGCGCTGCCTGCGTTTTCGTCCAGCGTCCGCAGCTCGTGCCGGGCGGACAGGAACACCACCGCCACGGCGGCCAGCAATACGGCGCAGCAGATAAGCAGATCCATGTGTTCCTCCTCCCGGCGACAGCGCCCGTTTGCGGACAGTGCGAAAACCCGCCGCCGTCCCATGGTCACAGTGTACCGCATACAGCGCGCCGTGGCGGCAGAAATGCGCGAACCGTCCGAAAAAAGGAGTAAAACGTCACAAAATGCCGCAGCGGGCGTCATAACGACGCCCGCAGGACAAACCGGCCATCCTTCTCGGCGAAGGAATACACCCCGTTATAGCGCTCCACCACGGAGCAGATGCTTCGAACGCCGATGCCGTGGCCCGCCGTGTCCGTCACCGGCAGCCCGCCTCGGAAGCGGACGCCCGGCGCACAGGTGTTGGACACCTGCAAAAAGAACTTCCCGTTCTTTTCGTATGCCACCACCTCGATGTCGCCGCCCTTCCCCTCGGCCCGCAGATGCTGGCAGGCGTGGAGCGCGTTCTCCAGCGCGTTGGACAGCAACACGCACAGATCCGTCTCCGCCACCGGCAGGAACTGGGGCAGCTCCGCCCTGATCCGCAGGGAGATGCCGTTGTCCTCCGTCCGCTGGGCGAAGGAGGACAGGAGCAGGTTCACCGCCTCATTCTCGCAGAACCGCCGCACCCGCCGTGCCTCGATCTCGTCGCAGACCTGATGGATATACGACTGCGCCCGTTCCGTCTGCCCGTTTTCGATGCAGTCGGACAGATACTGCATGTGATGCCGCAGGTCGTGGCGGTAGGCGCTGGCCTGCCGGTCGGATTCCCGCAGCCCCGCGATCTCCCGCGTGGCCTGCGACACCTGCAACCGCAAGCCCTCCTGTATCTGCTCCAGCCGGCTTCGCTCCGCGTTCTCGGCGGAGGAGCGCAGCACGAACACCAGATACAGCACGCAGCACATGGACGGCATAAACTCCACCGCCGCCGCCAGCCCCCGCTCCAGCATATCGGTGTAGATCCGCGTCAGATAGTCAAAGGCGTAGCTGATGGCGGGCATAACGCCGAAGAAGAACTGCATCAACGGCTTCAGCCGTCCGATCTCCCGCACGGCGGGCGCGAAGAATTTCAGCAGCACCCACAGCAGCGGCAGCGTCACGATCAGCTCCACCGTGCTCTGCAAATAACTGCCGCCGTTGAAGCAGGCCATGGCCAGCAGCGCGATCCACCGCCGTATCTGACAGCACAGATACGCCGTCAGTACCGACACGATGGGCCATATCGTCTGCCGCTTCATCACGCACAGCACCACCACCAGCGGCAGATGGGTCACCAGCGGATAGAGACGCCGCAGTACCCCCACCTGGGTCACGCAGTACAGCGCGGCCTGCACCAGCAGTATAACGGCCATGCAGCCCCAGTAGCGCAGCAGCCGCTTCCGCGTCCAATCCAGATCGCAGAAGGCGGCGGACAGGATCATGCCGAAAATGCCCACCACCGCGTTGTTCAGCAGATATATGGCATTCCACAGCGCCTCGTGGGTCAGCACCGTCGTTCCGTTCATCATAAGAACACCTGCTTTCGGCTGAACACGTACTCCAAAT
>USNH01000019.1 GCA_900556015.1 uncultured Eubacteriales bacterium
ACTGCTCGGGCTTGATACCGAGCACGCTGCGCACCGCCCCCGTCATGCCGAGGTCCGTGAGGTAGCCCGTCCCCTTGGGGAAGACCTCTTCGTCCGCCGTCGGCACGTGGGTGTGCGTGCCCCAGATGGCGCTGACGCGGCCATCGAGGTAATAGGCCATGGCGAGCTTTTCGCTCGTCGCCTCGGCGTGGAAGTCAAGCAGCGTGAACGTCGGCTTTTCGCCGCTTTTGAGCAGCTCGTCCGCCGTTTTGAACGGATTGTCCGCATGGAACGCGAGGTCGCAGCGGCCGATGAGGTTCATCACCGCGATGCGGGCGCGCCCGCAGTCGAAAACGCCGTAGCCCCTCCCCGGCACGCGCGCGCCGAGATTGTGCGGCCGCAGAATATACGGGCAGTCGTCGAGGTAGTCGGTGATCTGCATCTTGCCGAATGTGTGGTTGCCAAGCGTGATGACGTCCGCTCCCGCGGAGAAGATGCGCTCGGCGTCGTTCGGCGTCAGGCCGACCATCGCGGCATTCTCGCCGTTGACCACGGTGAAGTGGATGTTCTTGAGTTTTTTCACGGCGCGCAGATGGTGCTCGAGGCAGCTGACGCCGCAGCCGCCCACCACATCGCCGATGGCCAGAATATTGTAGAGCATGGCGTTCCTCCGCTTTGCGTTTTCCCCAGTATAGCAAGGCGCGGGACAAAACGCAAGAAAGGCATGAAAAAAGGCCCCGCAAAAGCGGAGCCTTTTTCTTATTTCGCGTATTCGATGGCGGCCGTCTCGCGCAGGACGTGCACCTTGATCTGGCCGGGATATTCCATCTCTTCCTCGATCTTTTTGGCAAGCTCGCGCGCCAGAATGACCATCTGGTCCTCGCTGACCTGGTCGGGCTTGACCATCACGCGCACCTCGCGGCCGGCCTGAATGGCATAGGCCTTGTCAACGCCGGGATAGCTGCCGGTGATCTCCTCAAGCTGCTCGAGGCGCTTGATGTAGTTCTCCAGATTCTCGCGGCGGGCGCCGGGACGGGCGGCAGAGATCGCATCCGCCGCCTGCACGAGGCAGGCAACGATGGTCTGCGGCTCCACGTCGTTGTGGTGCGCCTGCACGGCATGGATGATGTCGTCCTTTTCGTGGTACTTGCGCAAAAATTCGACGCCGAGGGCGACGTGCGTACCCTCCATCTCGTGGTCGACGGCCTTGCCGATATCATGCAGCAGGCCTGCGCGCTTGGCGGCGTAAACATCCGCGCCCAGCTCGGCGGCCATCATGCCCGCAAGGTGCGAGACCTCGATGGAGTGCTGCAGGACGTTCTGGCCGTAGCTCGTGCGGTAGTGCAGGCGGCCGAGCATCTTCACAAGCTCGGGGTGCAGACCGCGGATGCCGGTCTCCAGCACGGCGCGCTCGCCCTCAGACTTGATGATGGCGTCCACCTCGCGGCGGGCCTTGTTGACCATCTCTTCAATGTGCGTGGGATGGATGCGGCCGTCGGCGATGAGCTTTTCGAGCGCCAGGCGCGCGACTTCGCGGCGCACGGGCTCGAAGCACGAGACGGTGATCGCCTCGGGCGTGTCGTCGATGATGAGGTCGACGCCCGTGAGCGTTTCGATCGTGCGGATGTTGCGGCCTTCGCGGCCGATGATGCGGCCTTTCATCTCGTCATTGGGCAGGGGAACCACACTGACGGTGATCTCGGCAACATGGTCGGCAGCGCAGCGCTGGATGGCAGAGGCGACGATCTCGCGGGCGCGGGAATCGGCCTCGTCCTTGGCGCGCTGCTCCAGCTCCTTGATCTTGAGCGCGGTCTCGTGCGTCACTTCGCTCTCGACCTGCTCGATCAGGTACTTCTTGGCGTCTTCGGCGGTAAAACCGGAAATACGTTCGAGCATTTCGGTCTGGCTGCGCTTGATGATCTTGATTTCTTCGTTCTCCTTGTCCAGAGCGGCGTGCTTCTGGGCAAGGGCCTCTTCCTTCTTTTCGATCATCTCGGTCTTGTGATCGAGATTTTCTTCCTTCTGCTGCAGACGGCGTTCCTGCTTCTGCTGCTCGGCGCGGCGTTCCTTGACTTCCTTCTCGTATTCGCTGCGGTTTTTCAAAATCTCTTCTTTTGCTTCAAGAAGTGCCTCTCTTTTCTTGTTTTCAGAGCTTTTAATGGCCTCGTTGATGATGCGCGTGGCTTCGTCCTCCGCGCTGGAGATTTCTTTTTCCGCTACGCCCTTGCGGTAGCGAATGCCGAGGAGGAAAAAGACCACCGCCGCCACCAGGAACGCGGCGGCTGCCACGATCCAACCTGTTGCGGTCATGGTGCATTCCTCCTATGTTGTGATGTTGCTGGGATGATCGCGCAAAATGTTGCGTCAGATATAACCGGCGGGCGACTATGCGCCTGCCGATGATAATCCTTACTAATATTAAACACAATATCACCTGCTGTCAAGGGCAAACGGAAAATTTCGTCCCGGTTTTTTGCGGAACGGGAAATTTGGTGGGTTGCGGGGACGGGGGTTACGGATTCCCACGGGCGCTTCGCGCCGCGAAGCAAGTACCCTTGGGGTGCGCCCTCGGAATGGCAGGATACGAAAGGTGTGCAGATCAGCGGCAGAGCGTGCGTAGGGGCGGACGACTCTGTCCGCCCCCTGGATGATCCCGCCGTCAGGTGATATAGTCGGCGAAGGCGTAGCCGAGAAGTCCGTTATAGCCCACGGTGTACCAGTCCTGATAGCGGCCATAGACCGTGACCGGCGCGCCGCCGGGCATGGTCGTGACGACAGCGCTGTTCAGTGCCGGGGCGGCCCGGAGGTTCAGCGGGCTGCCCTGGGTACGCACCGTACTCCGCCAGGGCGTCAGTGGGACGACGAAGGGCAGACCGAAATACTCCGTGAGAGACAGCACCAGGTTGGCGGCGATGGCCTCCAAATTATTCTCCACCCACAGGGCGTCGGCGGTGTTGTCGTGGTAGCCCAGCTCCAGCAGCACGGAGGGCATATATGGCTGGCGCACCTCGCCCAGGGCGGTGGTGGCGCTGGTGTAGACCTTGTCGGGCAGCGGATAGATGTCCTTCAGGTTTCGCACGAAGATGTCGGCGGCCCGCTTGCCGTTGGCGCTGCCGGGGTAGTAGAATGCGATGATGCCCCGGACCGTACCCTCCCGGCTGCCGTCGGCGCTGGCATTGGAGTGGAGGGCCAGGTAGAAGTCGTAGCTGCCGCTGTTGGCCTGGCGGATGGAGCTGGCGGCGGTCATGTCCGGGGTGTTGCGGGTGAAGCGGATGGTGTTGGCCAGCAGGTAGGGCTCCATGGCATCGGCCAGCAGGTTCATGAAATACTCCTCGCTGCCCGCGCCGGTGATATAGGGATTGTACTCCTGGGTGGAGGGACTGAGGTAGATCCGCGGCATGGTATGTTCCCCTTTCTTATGATCTCTCTACATTTATATGGAAATGCGGGAAAAGATGTGCTATGATGGGCGGGAATACAAGAAAGGAAGTATACGCCATGAAAGCTGTCCGACCCTATGCCAAGATCACCGTAACGCCCAAGGGGGAGCGCGCCCTGACCGGCGGACATCCCTGGGTCTATGAGGGAGAGGTAGTGTCCATCGAGGGCGCGGCGGAGGACGGCGGACTGGCGGACGTGGTGAGCCAAAGGGGCAGCTGGCTGGGCTGCGGGTTCTACAACAGCCGGAGCAAGATACGGGTGCGGCTGGTGAGCCGCAACGCCAACGACGATTTCAGCGACGATTTCTGGGCGCGGCGGCTGCGCTACGCCTGGGAGTACCGCAAGGCGGTGATGGGCGAGACGGACAGCCGGTGCTGCCGCGTCATCTTCGGCGAGGCGGACTTCTTCCCGGGGTTGACGGTGGATCGGTTCGGGGATGTGTTGGTGGCGCAGGTGCTGAGTTTGGGCGTGGAGCGCATCAAGCACCGGCTGTTCCCGCTGCTGGTGGATATTCTGCGACAGGATGGGCAGGACATCCGGGGCGTGTATGAGCGCAACGATGTGGCCATACGAGAGCTGGAGGGCATGGAGCAGGACAAGGGGTGGTATTCCCTGCCCGGTGAGGCTGTGCCGGAGCGCACCACGGCGGACATCACGGAAAACGGCATCACGTACACGGTGGACTTTGAAAACGGGCAGAAGACCGGGTTCTTTTTGGATCAGAAGTACAACCGGCTGGCGGTGGCCAGGCTGGCCAAGGGCCGGACGGTGCTGGACTGCTTCACCCACACCGGGTCGTTCGCCCTGAACGCCGCCAGGGGCGGCGCGAAGCACGTGACCGCCGTGGACGTGTCGGAGTTCGCGGTGCAGTGCGCGGCGGAGAACGCACGGCGCAACGGGCTGGATGGGGTGATGGACTGCGTGGCGGCCAACGTGTTCGACCTGCTGCCCCAGCTGGAAAAACAGCCGAAGAAGTACGACTTTATCATTCTCGATCCGCCGGCCTTTACCAAGAGCCGCAAGACAGTACACAGCGCCATGACCGGGTACAAGGAGATCAACTACCGAGCCATGAAGCTGCTGCCCCGGGGTGGGTATTTGGCCACGTGCTCATGCAGCCACTTCGCCACGGAGGAGCTGTTCGTGAAGATGCTCCGCAGTGCCGCACGGGATGCCGGGGTGCAGCTGCGGCAGATCGAGGCGCGGCAGCAGTGCGCCGACCACCCCATCCTGTGGGGCGTGGAGGAGACGAACTATCTGAAATTCTTCCTTTTCCAGGTGGTGTAAAAGGGTTTGTGTTGCCACGGAGAGAATTGTGTGGTATTCTGAGATTTATGGAAGAAAAGGAGGCGGGGATATGACCGTGGGGCAGAAGCGGCTGTTCCTGCTGGACATGGACGGCACGCTGTACGTGGACGAGCGGCTGTTCGACAAAGTGCCGGAGTTTTTGGCCCGCGCCCGGGAAAGCGGCGGGCGGTATCTGTTTTTGACCAACAACTCCTCACGAGGCGTGGAGGGGTACATAGAGAAGCTGGAGCGGCTGGGCATCGCCACCGGGCCGGAGGACTATCTGACCTCGGTGGACGCCGCCATCGACCTGCTGCGGCGGGAGTATCCGGGGCAGCAGTGCTACGCGGCGGGAACGGAGTCGTTCCGGCAGCAGCTGGAGAGTGCGGGCATCCCGGTGACGACACGGGTGGAGGAGGATGTGGACATCCTGCTCAGCGGCTTTGACCGGGAGCTGACGTTTCAGAAGCTGGAGGACAGCTGCATCCTGCTGAACCGGGGCGTGACGTGGCTGGCCACCAACCCGGACTGGGTGTGCCCCACGTGGTACGGCGCTGTGCCGGACTGCGGCAGCGTGTGCCAGATGCTGACCAACGCCACCGGGCGAGAGCCCATATTCATCGGCAAGCCCCAGCCCGCCATGGCGGAGCTGGCCATGCGCCGGACGGGCTTTGGCCGGGAGGAGACGGTGCTTATCGGCGACCGGGTGTATACGGACATCGCCTGCGCCGTCAACGCCGGCATCGACAGCATACTGGTGCTGTCCGGCGAGGGAACGCGGGAGGACACGGAGAAATTCGGCGTCCGGCCCACGTGGATATATGACGATATTGCCGCGGTGTACCGCGAGATGGAGGAAACGCCATGAAGCTGAGTTACAAGCGCACCATTTTGGTGGGGTTTGCCTTTTTCCTGATCTGCGCCTTTTGGCAGGCCTATGACAACACCATCCCCCTGATCCTGACCAACAAGTTCGGCATGAGTCAGACCTGGTCCGGCGCGATCATGGCGCTGGACAATGTGCTGGCGCTGTTCATGCTGCCGCTGTTCGGCCATCTGTCCGACAAGTGTACCCATCCCCGGGGGCGGCGGACGCCGTTCATCGTGGTGGGCACGCTGATCGCCGCCGTGGCGCTGATCGCGCTGTCCTTCGTGGACAACGCCCAGCTGAAGCATCTGGACAAGGTATCCGCCATCGATGACCCGGCGGCGCTGGAGGAGATCTATCAGTCCCAAAAGGAGGCCACGCTGCTGACGCCCGGCGGTGAGGAGTTCATCCTGGGGCAGAAATTCACAAAAGAGGAGTTCACCGCCATCCGCAGTCAGATCTCCACCCGCAGCGAGAGCGAGGGGGACAAGACCGTGACCAACCCGGACTACACCAACTACGTCGTGCCGGCGCGGCAGGCCTGCGCCCACACCATCGCCCGGACGCAGCCGGGGACGCTGGTGCTGTTCGTGGCGCTGCTGCTCATCATTCTCGTCTCCATGGCCACGTTCCGCTCCCCGGCGGTGGCGCTGATGCCGGACGTGACGCTGAAGCCGCTGCGCTCCAAGGCCAACGCCGTCATCAACCTGATGGGCAGCGCCGGCGGCATTCTAGTGCTGGCGCTGGGCATGGTGTTCGCCACGTCGTCGGTGCGGAACAGCCTGATGAGCTACACCGGCTATTTCGGCGTGATCGCGGCGTTGATGCTGGCGGCGCTGGTGGTGTTCATGCTCACCGTCCGCGAGCCGGAGTGGGCCGCCGAGATGCAGCAGCAGGCGGTGGCCGCCGGGCTGGAGGAGGCGGAGGAGGCAGCCGCTCCCACGGAGAGCCGCAAGCTGTCCGCCGACGAGGTAAAGAGCCTGCTGCTGATCCTGTTGAGCATCGTGCTGTGGTTCTTCGGCTACAACGCCGTGACCAGCAAATACTCCGTGTACGCCAGCAATATCCTGCACAAGGACTACAACCTGACGCTGATCATCGCCCAGGCGGCGGCCATCATCGCCTATCTGCCGGTGGGCTTCATCGCCGGAAAGCTCGGACGGAAGAAGACCATCCTCGCCGGTGTGGTGATGCTGACGGTGGCCTTCGGCGTGGCGGGCTTCCTGACGGCGGACAGCCCCACCATGCTGATGAATGCCATGTTTGCCCTGGCGGGCATCGCCTGGGCCACCATCAACGTCAACTCCTTCCCCATGGTGGTGGAGCTGGCCTCCGGCGGCGACGTGGGCAAATACACCGGGTTCTACTACACCGCCTCCATGGCGGCCCAGGTGGCCACGCCCATGGTGTCCGGCCTGCTGATGGATAAATTCGGTATGCACGTCCTGTTCCCCTACGCCGCCGTGTTCACGGCGCTGGCCTTCGTGACCATGCTGTTCGTCAAGCACGGCGACAGCAAGCCCGTGGCTAAGGTGGGGCTGGAGGTGCTGGACGTGGACAACGACTGAAAAGAGGGTTTCCTATGACTTGGCTCATCGTATTGGCCGCCGTGCTGGCGGTGGTCTTTCTCCTGTATCTGCTGGCGCTGCGCTGCGAGAAGCGGCGGGGCGAGTGGGGCTATTTCAGGAAATGGCGCTATGCCCACCGGGGCTACCATGACAAGCCCCGCATCCCGGAGAACTCCCTCCCCGCGTTCCGCCGGGCCGTGCAGTGCGGCTTCGGCGCGGAGCTGGACGTGCATCTGATGAAGGACGGCCATCTGGCCGTGATCCACGACGCTTCCCTGCGGCGCACCGCCGGGGCGGACGTGGAGATCGAGGATCTGACGGCGGAGGAGTTGAAAAACTACACGCTGGAGGGTACGGAGCACCACATCCCTCTGCTGGAGGAGGTGCTGCCCATCTTCGCCGGGAAAGCGCCCCTGATCATCGAGCTGAAGGCGGAGCGGGGCAACGCCGATGCGCTGGCCGCCGCCGCGTGCGCCCTGCTGGATAAGTACAAGGGCAAATATATGGTGGAATCCTTCGACCCCCGGTGTCTCATGTGGCTGTGGCACAACCGGCCTCAGGTGCTGCGGGGACAGCTGTCGGAGAACTTCCTGCGCCACGGCGACGGGGCGAACCTGCCCGGCATAGTGCGCTGGGTGCTGAGCAACCTGCTGATGAACAGCTGGACGCGGCCCGATTTCGTTGCCTATCGCTTTGAGGACCGGGGCTGCCTGTCCCTGAAGCTGTGCCGGGGCGTGTACCGGGCGCAGGAGGCCAGCTGGACCATCCGCGACAGGGCGGACATGGACGCGGCGGAGGCGGCGGGCTGTCTGGTCATATTTGAATGCTTTGATCCGAGGGGGCTGGACACATGAGAGTGATCACCGGCACGGCGCGAGGCCGTGTGCTGAAGGAGCTGGAGGGGCTGGAGACACGGCCCACCACCGGCAAGGTGAAGGAGAGCCTGTTCTCCATCATTCAGTTCGACATTGAGGGCCGCCGCGTGCTGGACCTCTTCGCCGGCACCGGCCAGCTGGGCATCGAGTGCCTCAGCCGGGGCGCGGCTTCCGCTGTGTTTGTGGACCGGCGGCCGGATGCGGCAGCTTTGACCCGCGAAAACCTGAAGCTCTGCGATTTGACGGACCGGAGCCGGGTAGTGGCCGGGGACTCCATGGAATTTCTCAAGGCCGCCCGGGAAAAATATGACCTGATCTTTCTGGACCCGCCCTATGAGACGGAACTGCTGGAGACGGCCATCGCCCATATTGCCCGCCATGACCTGCTGAACGTTCACGGCATGATGATCGCGGAGCATCCGGTGGACAAGGCCCTGCCGGCCCTGTCCGCACCCTACCGCATGGGCCGGACCTACCGGTACGGCAAAATCGCCGTCACCATCTACCACCGGGACGGAGACGAGGGGGCGCAGGTATGAGGATCGCAGTCTGTTCCGGCAGCTTTGACCCCATCACGCTGGGACACATGGATATTATTCGCCGCACGGCGGCCTGCTTCGATCAGGTGTATGTCTGCGTCAGCCCTAACGCGGAAAAGCGGGGGCAGATGTTCACCCCCGCCCAGAAGCTGAAACTGGTGGAGGCGGCGGTGCTGGAACTGCCCAATGTGACGGCGGAGCTGTATGACGCCGAGGGCGCTCTGCTCGAAAGCACGGCGGGCGCGGAGCCGAACTTTGCGCTCGAAAACCCGCACCTTTGGAATGCCGAGGACCCGTACCAGTACACGATCGTGTTCCGCACGGCGGATGAAGTGATTGAGCAGAAGGTGGGCATCTCCAAAATTGAGATCCGCGACAGCGTTCTGTATTTCAACAATGTGAAAATCAAATTGCGCGGCGTGAACCGCCACGACAGCGACCCGGTGACGGGCTACACCATCAGCCGCGAGCAGGCGAAGCGCGACCTGTTCCTGATGAAGCAGCATAACATCAACGCAGTGCGCACAAGCCACTACCCGAACGCGCCGTGGTTCTTACAGCTTTGCAGCGAATACGGCTTCTATGTTATTGCCGAGGCGGACATTGAGGGCCACGGTGCGGCGGCGCAGACCGGCGGCTACGGCATGGACGAATACGCGGATAACGCACTGAACCCGATTTTCGACAAGGCGATTATGGACAGAATTCAGCGCAGCGTCATCCGCGACAAGAATAACGCGTGCGTGCTGATGTGGTCTTACGGCAATGAGACCGGCTGGGGCCCGAGCTTTGAGAAGGCCGGCGCATGGGTGCGCGAATATGACCCGTCCCGCTTGACGCACTACGAGAATACGTATTACGATGCGCGCGGCCACAAGAACGACCTGTCTTCCCTGACGACGGAGAGCCGCATGTACTCGGCG
>USNH01000020.1 GCA_900556015.1 uncultured Eubacteriales bacterium
GGCGGACGATGGGCACTGCGCCGTAGCGCATGGCGATCATCTGGCTCAGGCCGCAGGGCTCGCTGCGGGAGGGCATGAGGAACAGGTCGGCGGCGGCGTAGATGCGCCGGGACAGGCCCTCGGAATAGGTCAACTGGGCGGAGAGCCGCCCGCCGTACTGCCACGATTTTTGGCGGAAGAAGTCCTCATACCGCCACTCGCCCGTGCCCAGCACCACGAACTGACAGCCGGTGGCCATGATACCGTCCATGGCCTCCTGGACTAAATCCAGCCCCTTGTGGCCCACCAGCCGCGTGACCATGGCGATGAGAGGCGTGTCCGCCTCGCAGGCCAGGCCCAGCTCCTCCTGAAGTGCGGCCTTGCAGGCGGCCTTGCCCGCCATGTGGTTTGCGTCATAGTGGCTGGGCAGCGCCAGGTCGGCGGCGGGGTCGTAGCTGTCGGTGTCGATGCCGTTGACCACGCCGTGCATTTTCCAGCCCACCATATCCACCACGCTTGCCATGCCCTCGGCATAGGCCGGGTCGTGGAGCTGGGCGGCGTAGGTGGGGCTGACGGTGGTGACGGCATCGGCCATGAGCATCGCGCCCTTCATCAGGTTCACATCGCCGTCCATTTGCAGCGTGCCGTCATTATACCACCCTCTGTCAAGTCCGAAGAGCTGATCCACCGTGTCGCTGCCGAAGCGGCCCTGATACTCGATGTTGTGGATGGTGAACACGGTGCGGATACGCCGCACCTCTGGCCAGCGGGTGGCCACGTCCTTGAGGTAGATGGGGACGAGGGCCGTCTGCCAGTCGTTACAATGGAGCACGTCCGGCATCCAGTCCAGGCTGGGCATCAGGTCGATGACGGCCTTGGAGAAGAAGGCGAAGCGCTCGCCGTCGTCAAACTCGCCGTACAGCCGGGGACGGGCGAAGTAGTGCTCGTTGTCCACGAAGTACCACGTTACGCCGCGGCTCTCCAGGGAGAACAGGCCGCAATACTCGTGCCGCCAGCCCAGATCCACGTAGATATAGCGGCGGAACGTCATCTGCTGCCGCCACTGCTGGCCGATCTGCCCGTACAGCGGCAGGATCACCGCCACCTGGTCGCCGTTTTTCGCCAGTGCCGGGGGCAGACTGCCCGCCACGTCGGCAAGGCCGCCGGTCTTGCAGAAGGGGAACGCCTCGCCTGTTACATACAGAATACGCATCGTGCCGCCTCCTCTCTCAGACCGTCGCGCCCTTGGCCACCACCATGGGGTAGCGCTCGTGGCCGGTCAGGGTCACGTTTTCGCTGATGGTGACGTACTTGTCGGTGATGATGCCGCGGAGGGACGCGCCCTTCTTCACCACCGTGTCCTTGAACAGAATACAGTTTTCCACACTTGCACCCCGTTCAATACGCACGTTGCGGAACAGGATGCAGTTTTTTACGCTGCCCTGAATGTCACAGCCGTCGGCGATGAGGGAGTTGACACAGCCGCCGTCCGGGTCAATGTAGCCGGAGGGGGAGTCGCTCTCCTTGCCGTAGACAGGGCGCTGCGGGCAGAACAGGGCCTGCCGCACGCTGGTGTCCAGCAGCTCCATGCTGCGGTCGTAGTAGCTTTGCAGGGTGTTGATGTGGGCGGCGTAGCCGTCGTAAACATAGCCGTACAGCTTCAGCCGAGAGCCCATCTCCTGCAGGATGTTGCGGCGCAGGCTGTATCCGTTGCGGCTGGCGCACTCCGCCACCAGCTCCAGCAGCAGGTCGCGCCGCAGGATGAACACATTCAGGCAGCGGTGGCCTGTGGGGGTATACAGGGCGTAGGCCGTGTCGGTGATGCGGCCCGTGCCGTCCAGGGTGAAGTACGTGTCGTCCTCATCCCCCACGCCGGTGCTGCACACAGCGGTGATGTCCGCGCCGGTGTCGATATGGCGGCGGAACACGTCCTCCAGCGGCAGGTTCATCACCATGTCGCTGTCCGCCAGCACCACATAGTCCTGTCGGATGCCCTTGAGGTAGTTCATGACGCTGGCCAGCGCCTCCACCCTGCCCCGGAACTGGCCGTCGCCGCCCCGCCGCTCCGTGTAGGCAAAGGCGGGCAGCAGCGTCAAGCCGCCGAAGTTGCGGCTGAGATCCCAGCTCTTGCCGCTGCCCAGGTGGTCCAGCAGGGACTGGCACTTGCCGTGCATGATGACGCCCACATCGGTGATGCCGGCGTTGACCATGCTGGAGAGGATGAAGTCGATGACCCGGTAATCCCCGCCGAAGGGGATCGAGCCGTGGACGCGGTTTTCGATGAGCTCACGCAGCCCGCTCTTTTTCTCATAGGAGAAGATGATCCCGTGGAGTCCCTTCATGGCCGCACCTCCTTGCCGCTGACACCCAGCATCATTTTCGGTTCGATGGTCTCGCCCGCTGCCACAGCCGTCCCCGGCCCTAACACGGCGATGCCCCATTTGTCAAAGTCTACGCTGCCCGGTGTGCCGCCCACCACGGCGTTACGGCCCACCCGGCACTTCTCGCCCACGATGGCGTAGGACACCTTCGCGCCCGGTTCGATGACCGCGCCGGGCATGACCACGGAGTAGGACACCTCCGCGCCCTCGCCCACCGTTGTGCCGTAGCTGAGGACGGAGTTCTTCACCTCGCCCAGCACGGTGCAGCCCTTGGCGATGGCGCTGTTGCCCACATCGCCCGCCGGGCCGATATACGTGGGCGGGCAGGTGGGCGTGCGGCCATATATGCGCCACTTTTTATCCAGCAGGTTCAGCCCTGAGCCGGGGGACAGCATATCCATGTTGGCATCCCACAGGGAGTCCAGCGTGCCCACGTCCTTCCAGTAGCCCTCGAAGTGGTAGGCCACCAGCTTCTCGCCGGCGCGGAGCATCTCCGGGATGATGTTTTTGCCGAAGTCGTTCTCGCTGCGGGGATCGGCCTCGTCGTCGATGAGGTACTGGCGCAGCTTTTGCCAGGTGAAGATGTAGATGCCCATGGAGGCCAGGTTGCTCTTGGGATTTTTGGGCTTTTCCTCGAACTCGGTGATGTTGTCCGCGCCGTCCACGTTCATGATGCCAAAGCGGCTGGCATCCTCCCAGGGGACTTCCATGACGGAGATGGTACAGTCGGCCTTGGCCTCCTTGTGGCGGCGGAGCATATCGGAGTAGTCCATTTTGTAGATATGGTCGCCGGAAAGCACCAGCACGTACTCCGGGTCGTACAGGTCCACGAAGCCGATGTTCTGATAGATGGCGTTGGCCGTGCCCTTGTACCACACAGCGCCGCCGGCGGACTGGTAGGGCGGCAGGATGTGGACGCCGCCGTTGATGCGGTCCAGCTCCCAGGGCTGGCCGTTGCCGATGTAGCTGTTCAGCTCCAGCGGGCGGTACTGGGTCAGCACGCCCACGGTGTCGATGCCGGAGTTGGTGCAGTTGGACAGGGGAAAGTCGATGATGCGGAACTTGCCGCCGAAGGGGACGGCGGGCTTGGCCATATTGCCGGTGAGCACATACAGACGGCTGCCCTGGCCGCCGGCCAGCAGCATGGCCACACACTCTTTTTTCATCCTTGCGTACCTCCTGTTCGTTTATGTTTCCGCTTTCCGTGGCCCCGCAGCAGCACCGCGCCCAAGGGCGGGATGGTCAGCGACAGGGACTGGCCCTTTCCGTGGGAGGGGATGGCCTCCACCGTCAGCTCCGTGCCCGATGGGGCGGCACAGCCGCTGCCGCCCCAGCAGGCGTCGTCCGTGTTGAACAGCACCTGATAGGCGGCCTTGTCCGGCACGCCGAAGCGGTAGTTTTCCCACGGCACAGGGGCGAAGTTCACGGCGCAGAGCAGCTCGTGGCCGGCTCTGTCACGCCGAAGGAACACCAGCACGTTATTGCGGTTGTCGTCCGCCACCAGCCACTCGAAGCCGTCCCAGTCCCGGTCGTTCTCCCACAGGGCGCGGTTGCGGCGGTAGAGACGGTTCAGCTGGCGCAGGCATTCGTGGGTGGCCCGGCAGGCCGGGTCATCCAGCAGATACCAGTCAAGCTGGCCGCGGAAGTCCCATTCGTGCCACTGGGGCAGCTCGCTGCCCATGAACAGGAGCTTCTTGCCGGGGTGGCAGAGCATATAGGCGTAAAAGCCGCGGACACCGGCAAGCTGCCGCCAGTCGTCGCCGGGCATCTTGCCGCGAAGGCTGCCCTTCATGTGTACCACCTCGTCGTGGGACAGCGGCAGCACGTAGTTCTCGGAAAAGGCGTAGACCATGGAGAAGGTCACGTCGCGGTGGTGGTACTGGCGGAAGTAGGGATCCATCTTCAGGTAGTGGCACAGGTCGTTCATCCAGCCCATGTTCCACTTCAGGTTGAAGCCCAGGCCGCCCTCCTCCGGCGGGTATGTGACCAGCGGCCAGGCGGTGGACTCCTCCGCCACCATCAACGCGGCGGGATCAACGGCGAAGGCGGTCTGGTTCAGCTCACGGAGGAAGTCGATGGCCTCCAGATTCTCCCGTCCGCCGTTCTTGTTGGGCCGCCACGCGCCGCCCTGCCGGTCGTAGTCCAGGTACAGCATGGACGCCACCGCGTCCACACGGAGGCCGTCGATGTGGTATTCCCGCAGCCAGTAGGCGGCGGAGGACAGGAGGAAGTCCCGCACCTCGCGCTTGCCGAAGTCGAACACCCGCGTGCCCCAGCCGGCGTGCTCCCATTTCAGGGGGTCGCCGTACTCGTAGAGGCACGTGCCGTCAAACTCGATGAGGCCGTGGCTGTCCTTGCAGAAGTGGGCAGGCACCCAGTCCAGGATCACGCCCAGCCCCGCCCGGTGCAGCGCGTCCACCAGGGCCATAAAGTCATGGGGCGTGCCGTAGCGGCTGGTGGGAGCGAAGTAGCCGGTACACTGGTAGCCCCAGCTGTCGTCCAATGGATATTCCGTTACCGGCAGCAGCTCCACGAAGTTGTAGCCCATGCTTTTGACGTAGGCGGGCAGCTGGCGGGCCAGCTCACGGTAGCTCAGGGACGTGCCGTCCTCGTGACGCCGCCACGAGCCCAGGTGTACCTCGTAGATCAGCAGCGGGCCGTTTACCGGCGGCTGGGCCGCGCATTTCTCCCGCCACGCAGCATCATGCCAGTCGTAGCCGCCGATGTCGTAGACCTTGCTGTCCGTGCCGGGGCGGGTGGCCGCGTGGAAGGCGTAGGGGTCGGCCTTCCACACCGTGCGCCCGTCCGCGCCGGTGATGACGTACTTATAGCCGTCATAGATTTTGGCATCGGGCTGGGTCAGCTCCCACACGCCGCCGTCCAGCCGCGTCATGGCGGCGCTCTGCCAGCCGTTGAAGTCTCCGGCCAGCGCCACGGCACGGGCGTGTGGCGCCCACACGCGGAAGACATAGCCCGTCTCCGCCGGGTGCGCGCCGAAGTAGGTATACGCGCCGCAGCGCGTCAGCAGCTCCGTCATGGCTCACGCTCCTTTTCTCTCTCGACTGTATCACACGTGCCCCGCCGAAACCGGCGAAACAGCCCGTCCTGACCTTTCGGTATCGTTACCGAACATTGTACCCCGTTTCCTTTTCGCCGTCAATAAACGTTGCAAAATTTCTGCCAAATGCGCGAAAGGGAAACGCGGATCGCCGCGCTTCCCTTTTGCTTATTCCTCCTGCTGCTGCACCGCCGTGCCGCCGCCCAGGCCGAAATCGTCCGCCACGCTGGCGGTATCCCGGCGCAGCATGGTCTCCATGACCCGTATGTCGCTGTCGATGTCCATGGCATCGCTGCGGTACAGCTCGTCCAGCTGGTGCTCGAAGCCCGCCACGATGCTGTCCATGGTTTTTTCGATCTTGGCCTTGGCCTGACTCAAATTCTCGCCGCTGACACCGGCCTCCTCGAAGGAGGCGTAGTTTTCCAGCAGCTTCAGCGTGGTGGGCAGGTAGTAGTTCAGGAACTTGCCCGCCGCGGCCCGCTTGTCCTCGTCGTCCTCGATGGCCTTGAAAATGCTGCCGGAGACCTGCTCCAGCCGGTCGATCTTGGCGCTGAGCGCCTCGTCGGCGATGCGGTCGTTCAGGTCGCGTATCTGATGGAGGACACCGTCATAGCCCTCCGCCGGGGCAGGGGCTTCCTGGGGCTGCCTGGCGGCGTTGGCCGCGGCGAAGTAGGCGCTGGCCGCCTCCTGAGAGCGGAACAGCATCCCGTTGCCCTTGTCGATATAGGCATTCTCGCCCCACAGGCCCTTTTCCAGCATGGCATCCAGGTCCTTCTCCAGCCGCTTTTCCGACACGTCCGCCGCACGGGCCAGGTGGGCCAGGGGGACGGCGGGCTTCTGCCCCGCCGTGCGGAGATAAGTGGCATAGCGCCGCTGGCGGCGCTTCAGGCCGCCGCTGCCCAGCAGCAGCGCCGCGCCGCTGGCCAACATGCCAGCGGGATAGAACAACTCGCTCAAAAATGTCCACAGGCTTCCGCCGCCCAGCAGCGCCGCCATGTTGCTTCCAAGGCCGGACAACAGCGTAACGCCGCCCAGCGCCGCCAAAATAATGCCGATGGTTTTCATGGTCTTGGTGCTCTTGTCGGTATAGACCGGCGTTTTCGTCACCTGCTGCACGGTCTGCTGCACCTTGGGCCCGGCCTGGGATGCGGTCTGACGCGGGGCGCGGTTTTTCCGCCCCGAGCTGTCGGACAGCTTGGAGATCAGCAGGATCAGGCCCACCGGCCACGCCACACTGAGCATGACGATGATGAAGATCCACGAGCCCAGGTCGTTGTTATTCTTTTCGCTGCCGCTTTTCCGGGGCGGAGGCGGCGGAGGCGCGCCCTCCGGGCGGAAGCCCTGGTTTTCGTCGTGTTGGTAGGCCATCAGTTCTGCTCTCCCTTTCCCTTCAGCTTGCGCTTGTTGCCCTTTTCATCCACGATGTAGGTGTTCTCCAGCACGCTGCGGGCGTTGGCCATCACCGCGTTCAGGTATTCCTGACGCAGCGCGTCCCGCTCCGCCGTCTCCTCCGCCGTCAGGCCCTCGGCCTTGGCCTTGTGGGCCAGCTCGTTGATGCGGGCTATCTTTTTCTCGTCCATTTTCTATCTTCCTTTCCCCTATATGAACCGCCGGATGACCACCGGCAATCTGTTCTTCTTCGTGGGGCTGCCCACGGTATCCAGCACGCACTTGCCAAGTCCCCGGCAGGTGATCACGTCCCCCGCCGACACCGGCTTATCCGGCTTCTGACACACGGTGTAGTTCACCTGCACCGCGCCCTTTTCCACGGCCTCCGCCGCTTTGCCCCGGCTGAGGCCGAAGCCCGAGGCCAGCACGTTGTCCAGCCGCAGGGAGGACACGGTGTCCCGCACCTCCTTCACCGCCGCCTGCGGAACGGTGAGCTCCTCCAGCGGCAGGGGCGTGACCGTCAGCCTCTCGCGGCCCGCGCTGTCCCAGCTCTGCGTCAGAAAATCCAGGGACAACGGGTCTACCAGCACCTGACAGCCGCCGCTTTCCACCAGTATATCGCCTATCTTCTCCCGGGTCAATCCCAAGGCCATCAAACTGCCCAAAAAATCACGGTGGGTCAGGGACGCGCCGCTGCGGCACACCGCACGCAGCGCCGCCACGGCGCTATCGTCCGGCTCGGCCATCCAGTCCGGCAGGAACAGCAGACGCCGGCGCTCCGCGCCCTCGTAGCCGCCCCAAAGGGCATAGCCATCCCGGTCGCCCAGGGCGTTGAGCAGCCGCGTGGCCGCCGCCTGCTCCTGGGGCGAGAGGAACGCCGTGGCGGTGGGGATATTCCGCAATCGGCACTGCTCCCGCTTGTCCCACACACGGCTCAGCAGCAGCCGCTCCTCCTCGGAGCGGGCGGTCTTATCCAGCAGCTCACGCCTGTCCATACGTCTCCCCCACATTCTGTGTGTGATACAGACGGGCGTACTCCCCGTCCAGCGCCAGCAGCGCACGGTGACTGCCCTCCTCGGCGATGCGCCCGTCCCGGATGACCAGGATGCGGGAGGCGCTGCGGATGGTGGACAGCCGGTGGGCGATGATGAGGGTGGTGCGGCCCTTGGCCAGCCGGTCGAACGCGCCCTGTATCCTGGCCTCCGTCACGCTGTCCAGCGCCGACGTGGCCTCGTCCAGAATCAGGATGGGCGGGTTTTTCAGGAAGATACGGGCGATGGACACACGCTGCTTCTGTCCGCCGGACAGCAGCGCGCCCCGCTCACCCACATAGGTGTCGAACCCGTCGGGCATGGCCATGATGTCGTCGTAGATCTCCGCCTGACGGGCGGCGCGCTCCACCTCCTCGTCCGATGCTCCGGGACGGCCATAGCGGATGTTTTCCCGGATGGTGTCGGCGAACAGGAACACGTCCTGCTGCACGATGCCGATGCTGCGGCGCAGGGAGCTTTGGGTGAGCTGACGCACATCGTGGCCGTCGATGGAGATCGAGCCGCTGTCCACGTCATAGAAACGGGGCAGGAGCTGGCACAGCGTGCTCTTGCCGCCGCCGGACGGGCCTACCAGCGCCACCGTCTCCCCCGCAGGGATGTGCAGTGTCACATGGTGCAGCACGTCCGTCTTGTCGCCGTAGGCGAACGTCACGTCCTCCACGTCCACGTCGCCCCGCACGTCCGTCAGCTCCTGCGCGTCCGGCGCGTCCTGAATGGTGGGCTCGGTACGCATCAGCTCCACGAAGCGGTGCAGGCCGGCGAAGCCGTTGGAGAACATCTCGGCGAAGTTGGCCAGCTTGCGGATGGGGCTGACGAAGGTGGTGACGTACAGGGAGAAGGTGATGAGGTCCACGTAGTCCATCTCGCCCCGCATGATGAGCCAGCCGCCCACGGCGATGACCACCACCGGCAGGATGCCCGTGAAGAACTCCATCACCGCGTTGAAGCGGCCCATCTCCTTGTGGAAGCCGCGCTTGGCGGTCTTGAACACCTCGTTGGCCTCGTCGAAGCGCTGCTGCTGCTCCGCCTCGTTGGCGAACGCCTTGGTGGTACGGACGCCGGACAGGCCGGACTCGATGGCGGCGTTGATGGTGCCGGTCTTCTGCTTGGCGGCGCGGGACGCATCGCTCATCTGACGGCGGCGGCGCATGGCCGCCCACAGCAGCACCGGCATCAGCACCAGCAGCACCAGCGCCAGCTCCCACCGCACGGCGAACATCACCGCCAGCGCGCCGAAGATGGTGACGAGGGAGATGAACAGGTCCTCCGGCCCGTGGTGGGCCAGCTCCGTCAGCTCGAACA
>USNH01000021.1 GCA_900556015.1 uncultured Eubacteriales bacterium
CGGGCGGAACAGCTTGGAGAACATGACCTTCGCGCCGCCCGCGCCGCCGCCGAACCGGGCGTACAGCGGGAAGAAGACGAACATATAGGCGAAGCTCATAATATAATAGATGATAAGGGTGCGGCTGTAGTCGCCGATAAGGGTCGGGCCGTAGGTGGCCACCAGACTGGCGAAGAAGCCGAAGAAGCCGATGGGCGCGTAGTAGGTGACCAGCTTGACGGTCTTCATGATGCAGTTGGTGATGTCCTCCAGGAACTGGGCCGTCTTGGTGGCCGGGCCGCCGCTCATCTGGATGCCGAAGCCGAACAGCACTGCCGCCACGATCAGGGGCAGGATGGCCCGGCGGCTGAGGAGCTCCGCGAAGTCGGGCTTGGTAAAGAAGTTGACGATCATGTCGCCGAAGCCCAGGGCCTCGCCCACCTCGCCCTCGACGATGGTGTAGCTGCCGTCCACCAGGGGGAAGATGCGGCAGACGATATACATCAGCACGCCGGCGATGGCAGCGGTGACAAGGAAGGTGGCGATGGTGACGCCCATGATCTTACCGGCGCGCTTGACGCTCTTCATGTTGGCGATGGCGGAGGCGATGGAGCAGAACACCATCGGCACGACCACGCAGAACATCATGTTGATGAACAGCGTGCCCAAAAATTCGATCTTACCGCCAAAGGCCGGAGCGAACGCACCCACCAGGCAGCCAGCCACGATGCCGGTGAGCATACACAGAATAAACCAGTAGTTCTTCAAAAATTTCTTCATAGCTTCCTCCTCGCTTCTTATACAGAGCTTACGGTCACTATTATATGGGCAATTTTGGCGAAGTAAATCAGAAAAATTGCGTGTTTATTTGCAAATCGTGCGTTTATCGCCGGACATCGGCGGACGGGCCGCGGCCAAACTGCTTTTTATAGGCGCGGGAGAAGGTGGAGTAGTCCTGATACCCCACCTGGGTGAACACCTCCGAGGGGGCTGCGCCGCGGCTCAGAAGCTGCTGGGCCAGCAGCAGGCGCTTCTCCGACAGGTAGCCGTGGATGGAGTAGCCCGTCTCCTGACGGAAGCGGCGCATCATGTGGTACTTGCTGATATAGAACCGGGCGGACAGGTCGTCGATGGACAGCGGCTCGGACAGGTGGAGGTTCAGGTACTGGAGCAGGGACACCACCTTGCTGTCGCCGCCGGCTGCGCCTACGCCGTGGCCGTCGCGGCAGAGGCGGTTCACCTCCACCAGCAGCTCGGTGAACTGGGCCTGGGTCAGCAGGGACGCGCCGTAGCCGCCCCGGACGATGGTCTGGTGGAGGGACTGGAACAGCTGGCGGACGCGGCTATCCGGCCCGTCACGGTAGACATACTGGAAGGACTGCTGGGCCAGACGGAAGCACTCGGAGGGGTCGCAATCGTCCACGGCCAGGGCCTCCAGGCAGGCGGGAGAGATGTAGAGGATCATGCGCTCGTAGTAGTCGCCGTCCGCCACCACCGGGCGGTGGATGCTGCCCCGGCCCACCAGCACGAAGTCGCCGGGGTTCAGGTCGTAGTGCTCGCCCTCCACGGCGTAGCCGGCGCGGCCCGCCAGCAGGAGGATGATCTTGTGGAAGGTATGGTAATGGTACTCGATGTCGCCGGCGTGGTCGTCGGCCAGGTAGAACAGGCGGAAGGACTCGTTCAGGTAGCCCCGCTGCTCGTATTGGATCGGTTCGATATGCGTCACCTCCGCATTTTTTACAGGTATTGTAGCACAGGATAGGCAAATCATGCAAGTTTCTCTTGAATTTATTACCGCTTTGAAAATTTTGTTTCCATTTTGTAATTTTTTTGTAGCTTTTTCGATAGACTTGTGCTATGATAGGTCGCGTGGGGTCTTACGCCCCCGTGAGCCGCCGGCTCAAATCCAACGCGAAACGGCAGGTAATATCCATGTATTTGAAGAATCTCGCGGCGGCAGGCATGTCCGCGCTGCTGCTTTTCTCCGGCGCTGTCAGCGCCGGTGCGGCGGAGACCGTCCCCGCCACCCACGACAGCGAGACGTATGCCGCCGCTGTGGAGACGCTGGCCTCCAACGGCCTGGCCGCCGCCAGCGCTACGTCCTTACAGGCCGCCGACGGCTTGCAGCTGGCCCAGGAGGCCGGGCTGCTGGACGAGAGCGGCGAGGAGCTGTCCCTGACGGAGCTGTCCGCCCAGGCGCTGCTGCGGGAGACGGAGGCGCTGCAGAAGCAGCTCTTTTTGGAGACATACGACGGCGTGCTGGTGCATTGCGACAGCTACATCTCTCTGCGGGAAGAACCCAGCACCGAGGCCGACCGGCTGCGGATCATCTTTGACGGCAAGGCGGCCAAGCTGCTGGACGTGTATGACGATGAGTGGTACGAGGTATCCTACGGCACGGACACGGGCTTTGTGCTGGCGGAGTACTGCGAGCCGGTGCATTACGCCGACTACGAGGGCACAAGCGCCACGTCTACGCTGATCGAGGACATCATCGCCGAGGCGTATACGTATTTGGGCACGCCCTACCGCTACGGCGGCTCAAGCCATAACGGCACGGACTGCTCCGGCTTCACCATGGCGGTGTTCGGCGCGTTCGGCGTGAGTCTGCCCCACGGCGCGACCAGCCAGTATTATATGTGCCGGGGCGTGTCCTCGGCGGAGCGTGCGCCCGGCGACCTGGTGTTCTTCGCCACCGGCGGCAGCGGCATCGGCCACGTGGGCATCTATCTGGGCGGCGGACAGTTCATCCACGCCAGCACGTCCAGCGGCGTGATCATCAGCTCCCTGTCCGAGAGCTACTACGCCCGGACATACCTCTATGCCGCAAGGCTGATCGAGGGCTGAATCTGATACTTCACTTACTCCTTTTTTAAGGCCGACCGGCTCACAGAGCCGGTCGGCCTTTGTATATGCCTTTTACTCGTCCAGCTGGCCGCGGGCGTGCATCACGTCCTCCGGCAGCAGCGTCATCAGGTCGTCACGGGTGACAGTGTCCAGCTTAGCCAGCCGGTTGTTCTGCGCCACCAAAATATGCTCGAAGATGTTCCGCACGCCGCGGGCGTTGCCGAAGCCGTCGCCGTCGGCGCTCTCCTCGGCGATGTAGTCGCGCACCAGCGGCTCGGCCTCCGGGGAGAGGATGTAACCCTTGCCGCAGCGCATCTTGAAGATGGCCATCAGCTCGTCCAGGGAGTAGTCCTCGAACAGCAGGAAGCGGTTGAAGCGGCTCTCCAGGCCGGGGTTGGAGTGGATGAACTTGTCCATCAGGTCGGTGTAGCCCGCCACGATGACCACCAGGTCGTCACGGTGATCTTCCATGGCCTTGAGCAGGGTGTCGATGGCCTCCTGGCCGAAGTCGTTCTCCGACTTGCCGTTGAGGGCGTAGGCCTCGTCCACGAACAGCACGCCGCCCATGGCCTTCTCGATGACCTTTTGGGTCTTGAGGGCGGTCTGTCCCACGTAGCCGGCCACCAGACCGCTGCGGTCCACCTCCACCAGCTGGCCCTTGGACAGGATGCCCAGGCTGCGGTAGATGCGGGCCATCATGCGGGCCATCATGGTCTTGCCCGTGCCGGGGTTGCCGGTGAACACCATGTGCAGGGACATATCGGTGGTGGGCAGGTCGTGCTCCCGGCGCAGCTTGTAGACCTGCACCATGTTGATGAGGTTGTGGACCTCCTCCTTCACCGCGCCCAGGCCGATGTAGCTGTCCAGCTCCGCCAGCAGATCCTCCATCTTCTCCGGCGGCGGCAGCTCCTCCTCGGCGGGCTTTTCGTCGCCGGGCTTGGCCGTGGCGGTGGGAGGGGTGTTCTTCTTCTCCGCGTCCTTGGCGGGCGCAGCAGGAGACTTGGGCGCGTCGCCGGTGACGTTCTCAAAGGGCGTGCCCCAGAAGTCGCTGTTCATGCGCTTCATGTTGTTCTCCGTCATGGAGCGGATCACGTCCAGCTGCTGCAAAATGATCTGATCCTTCTTATCCATAGCAAAACCACCTTCTCATCGAAATCGGATATGCGATGTGGCCCGCAGCAGCAGCGCTGTCACGAACCCGGTCAGCGTCCCTGTGAACAGGGACACCGCCAGCAAAAACGGCAGATAGCCCAGCACCATGGTGCTGCCTAAGGTGATGACCGCCGCCGCCATCTGCCCTATGTTATGGGCCGCCGCGCCGCCGATGGACACGCCGTACACCGACAGCCTCCGCCAGCGCCGCAGCAGGATCATCACGCCCATAGCGCACAGGCCGCCCAGCGTGCTGAACAGCAGCGCCGACACGTTCCCGGCGAACAGGCCGCCCAGCGCGCAGCGCACCAGCAAGATGGCCAGCGCCTCCGGCGCGCCCAGCCGGTACAGGGCGAACACCGTGACGATATTGGCCAGGCCCAGCTTCACACCCGGCACGGGCACGAGGGCCGTGACCGGGAACAGGTTCTCCAGCGTGCTCAGGCCCAGGGCCAGCGCCGCCAGCACGGCGCACAGCGCCATGTTCTTCGTCGTCCACTTCATGCCCGTCACCCCACGATCACGTCCGGCTGACCGGCGGCAGGCGTACCCTCCAGGTACACCACCACCTGGGCTGGAAGGCACACGATGGACTGCCCTGCCCGGGAGATAGCCCCGGTGTGGACGCAGTCCTGCCCCGGACAGTCGGAGTCGGAGACGCGGACGCTCCATTCCGGGCTGAAGGGCAGGTCACTGTACGACGGGGAGAGGGTCAGCGTATAGCCGCCGCGGCCCTCGATGCGGACAGGCCCGTCCGGCAGCTGCGTCACCGGCGTGCGGGACTGCTCCTGCCCCCCTACGGTGATGACCAGCGTCAGCTGGTCGCTTTGAGTCCTGGGCAGGTAGAACAGCAGCGCCGTCACCGCCGCCAAAAGTGCCACCGCCAGCGCCACCAGCGCGTCACGGCGGTTGAATTTTGTCTCAGTCTGCCAGCTGCTCACAGACATAGCTTTCGCCCTCCGCTTCGTGGAATACCGAGGCAAGGCCGGGGGTGTAGACCACCCGTCCGTCCGTTGTCACCAGCACCATGTCAAAGTCCCTGTGTGCGCGCCAAAAGTCCGCCGCGCCGCTCTCGCCCATGACGTACAGCGCCGTGGAGTAGGCATCCGCCCGCGTTCCGGCCAGTTCATCGCCGCTGCGGGGCAGGATGACGGACGCGCTGAGCAGGTCGTCCTGAACGGGATAGCCGGTCTTGGGGTCGAGGATGTGCTGGTACACCGTGCCGTCCGGCCCAGTGAAATACCGCTGATAGCCGCCGGAGGTGACGACAAAGTGATCCGTCAGCGACAGGATGCACACGTAGTCGTCCTTGCCCTGGGGGTCTTGGATGGCCACGTTCCAGGCATCATGGCCCTCCCGGCTGTATACATACACGTTGCCGCCCAAATTGGCGCAGGCACGGTCAGCGCCGCTTCTGCTGAGGATATCCGCCGCCTTGTCGGAGGCGAAGCCCTTGGCGATGCCGCCCAGGTCGATGGCGCAGTCCTCGTCCAGCGTGGCCTCCCGCCCGTCCAGGTGGATGTGCTCACTGCCCACCAGCGGCAGCAGCGCGTCGATCTCCTCCTGAGAGGGCACGCGGGGATCATCGGACGTGATGCCCCACAGCTCCACCAGCGGCGCGATGGTCACGTCGAACGCGCCGTTTGTGTCGGCGCTGTATGTCAGCGCTGCCGCCAGCAGCGATGCCGTCTCCTCGTCCAGCCGTGCGCCGCCCTCATCGTTCAGGCGGCTGACGCTGCTGGTGTCAATAGTGCGGCTCAGGGCGTTCTCCAATCGGCTGATCTCCCGGGATACCGACTTTACCGCTTCCTCGGTGTCGCCGCCCTCGGCGGTGATGACCATGTAGGTGTCCATGGCGAACAGCTCCAGCCGGGACTCCTGCGTCCCGCCGCAGCCGCACAGCGACAGCGCCAGCAGGGTGGCCAGCAGCAGGCAGACGAACCTTCTCATAGCTCACGCCGCCCTTCCAGCGCACGCATCAGCGTGGCATCGTCGGCAAACTCCAGATGGCCGCCCACGGGAATGCCGTAGGCCAGCCGCGTGACCTTCGTACCGAAGGGCTTCAGCAAACGGGCCAGATACAGCGCCGTGGCCTCGCCCTCCGTGTCCGGGTTGGTGGCCATGATGACCTCCTCGATGCCGCCCTGGGCCACACGGTCCAGCAGCGACTTGATGTGCAGGTCGTCCGGCCCGACGTGGTTCATGGGCGACAGCACGCCGTGGAGCACGTGATAGCGTCCGCGGTACTCCCGGCTGCGCTCCATGGCGATGACATCGCGGGGATCGGCCACCACGCAGATGGTGGTCTCGTCCCGCTTCCCATCGGCGCAGATGGGACACAGGCCGCCGGCGGTCAGGTTCTGACACACGGGGCACAGCGTGACGCTGCGCTTGGCCTCGGTGATGGCATCGGCGAAGGCCTGAGCCTCCTGCTCCGGCAGGCTCAGGACGTGAAAGGCCAGCCGCTGGGCGGACTTATAGCCTACGCCCGGCAGCTTGGCGAACTGCTCTACTAATTTTTCCAGCGGTGCGGGAAAATACTCCATACGTCTTTACCCTCTCAGCTCGGCGATGCGGGCGGGGATGTCCGCCGCCTTATATACGGCGCTGCCCGCCACCAGTACGTTTGCCCCGGCGGCGATGCACAGCTTGCAGGTCTGCGCGTCCACGCCGCCGTCCACCTCCAGCTCACAGGCGGGGTTCAGCGCGTTGATGTAGCCCCGGATGGTCTGCACCTTGGGCATCATGTCTGCCATGAACTTCTGCCCGCCGAAGCCCGGCTCGACGGTCATTACCAAAATCAGCTCCACCCTGTCGATGAAGGGCAGTACGGCGCTGGCGGGGGTCTTGGGCTTGACCACCACGCCGGCCTTTTTGCCCTTGGCGTGGATCTTGTCGATGGCGGCCAGGATGTTCTCCTCCGTGTCCGCCTCCACGTGGCAGGTGACGATGTCCGCGCCTGCGTCGCAGAACTGCTCCACGTAGCGCACCGGGCGGTCGATCATCAGGTGGACATCCAGTGGCAGGGACGTGGTGGGGCGGATGCACTTCACCACCGGGATGCCGATGGAGATGTTGGGCACGAACAGGCCGTCCATCACGTCCACATGGACGTAGTCGGCGGTGGCGATCTTCTCGATGTCACGGCCCAGGTAGGCAAAATCGGCGGAGAGAATGGAGGGGGCGATCTTGATCATGGGGTTCTTCCTTTCCCGGCTGCACCGCGGCGGCGCGGCCCGCATAGAATGGTAGCGGCAGGCGAGAGCGGCGCGGCAGCATATACCGGCAGCCCGCGTTCCGTCCGTACCGTGCCGCCTCTCACCTGTCAAAACGGTGGCGACACTATATCTAAGATATTATACCAAACTCCGCGGCCTATTGCAACAGCGGGGTGAGGCGGTGAAATTTTGTCCATTTTGTGAATTTTCCGCAAAAGCCCTTTACCTTTTCTGACTTTTCCTGTAAAATACCTTGTCAGTATTAGAGTAATTTCCGGGAAGCGGGGCTTTGTTTTTATGAACTTCTTCCAACGCATCGGCAACGCGCTGTCGCGCTTCATGTATGGCCGCAACGGCGTGGATCGCCTGTGCCTGACCATGATCTGGACGGCGCTGCTGCTGGACGTTATCAATCTGTTCCTGCGGGACAGGCAGTCCGTGGTATACAGCATTTTGGCCTTTGTGTCCACGGTCATCGTGTTTTTGGCGCTGTACCGTATGTTTTCCCGCAATCTGGAGAAGCGGCGGAGCGAGAACGCACGCTTCATGGAAAAGGTCTGGAATCCCGTCAGCCGCCGCATCGTCGGAAGCCGGCAGCAGCGGATGGACAAGGAGCACCGCTATTTCACCTGCCCCCGGTGCGGCGCGGTGTGCCGCGTGCCGAGAGGCAAGGGGCGCATCGTCATCACCTGCCCTCGGTGCGGCGGTGAGATTCACGGCAAGAGCTGAATAGAGAGTATGCAGCCCGGCAGCAACGCTGCCGGGCCATTTTTGTGTCCTGCCGGGCAGGGCACACGCTTTGGCAGACCGTGTGTAGGGGCGAGGCGCGGATATTTTTTCCAAAATGAAACATTTCCCATTTCCCGGGTGTATGATAGGTGAAAGGCCTTTCACCCCTACAAAGGAGACGACCCTATGACAGAAGAACAGTTCACCCCGCTGGCCCAGCGGTATATGGACACGGTGTTCCGGGTGGCGTACAGCTATCTGCGCTGCCGGGACGACGCAGACGATGTGACCCAGGACGTGTTGATACAGCTATACAAAGAGGACAAGGCGTTCGAAAGCGACGCCCATGTGAAAAACTGGCTCATCCGCGTTACGGTCAACCGCTGCAAAAACGTGCTCCGCGCCCCGTGGCACAGGGCGGAGGACATCGCCGACTACGAGAACACGCTGGTGTTCGAGCAGCCCCAATGCCGGGAGCTGTTCGACGCGGTGATGTCGCTGGACAGGCGCTACCGCCTGCCGGTGCTGCTGTACTATTACGATGGCTACCGGCAAAAGGAGATCGCCGCGCTGCTGAACGTGCCGGAGGAAACGGTACGTACCCGGCTCTCCCGCGCCAGGGCCAAGCTGAAAAACATTTTATCGGAGGTGTCGCAGTATGACCCAACACGAGCTTTTTGAAAAAACCTTCTCCGCCCTGCACGCCTCCCCGGATACAATTTCGGAGGTCAAAAGAACTATGCAGAACGAGAAAAAGACCCGCCGCATTTTAGGCCGCGGCGCTGTAATCGCCATCGCCGCCGCGCTGACCCTCACCGTGGCCATGGCCGCCGGTGTGGTAACACTGATCAAGGCCAACGTGTCCCCTGCCGACAAGGTGGACGATACCACCTATCACGCCTTTACCGACGATATGGACGCCTCCACCCCCACGGTAGAGGGCAACTCCGGTGAGCTCATCACTCTGCCGGACATGGAGCGCATCCCCGGTGACCGGGATACCGTGCAGCGTCTGGTGGGCGATTACCTGTCCAAGCTGGATGCCGAGCTCACCGTAGGCAGCACCACTATCACGCTGGAGACGTTCCTTGTCGATGAGAGCGGCTGCGGCATCCTGACCTACACCGTGGACGATCCCGAAGGCGTATCCTACGAGGACGCAGGCTACGGCGAGGTGTAC
>USNH01000022.1 GCA_900556015.1 uncultured Eubacteriales bacterium
TCACGGTAATTGCGCTTTTCGGAGTATATATTCTGTTATGCGGTCGGCATGGTGATATTCGGCGGGATCAACGGTGCTACCGCCGCGCCGCATGGCGAAGTGGAGATGCGCCTCCTCGCCGGATTCGGCGAGCGCCGTTGTGCCGACGGCGCCGACCGTGTCGCCGCAGGCGACCATCTGCCCGACGCCGACGGCGGGGGAGACGTCGAGATTGGCGTACACGCTCACGACATCGTTCCCGTGGTCGATCTCCACAACGGTGCCGAGAAGATCGTCCTCATACACCGCCGTCACCGTGCCGCCGGATACGGCAAGCACCGGCTCGCCTGCGGCGCATGCGATGTCCCAGCCGCGGTGGACGCGCCAGTCGGCCATCGTGCGGTCATAGGAGAGCGCCTCCGCGCTGAAGCCGCGAAGCAGCACGCCGTTTACCGGACGGATGAACTGCGGAGCGCTCTCGTTCACCGATACCGGAACGTCCGGCATCTCCTCCTGCACGGCGGGGGCCTGCGCCTCCGGCATCTCCTCGCCCTCCGCGGCGGGCAGGACGCCCGTGCCGAGCGGGAGACGCTCGTCCTCCTCCGTGTTCATAACGGGGATGCTGCCCTGCGGCGGCGCGGTGTATGTGGCGGGTATGGACACCCGGGACGAGAAGCTGCTGCTGGAGATACGGCGGCGCACCGGCATGGTGTTCCAGAACCCGGACAATCAGATCGTTGCCAACGTGGTGGAGGAGGACGTGGCCTTCGGCCCGGAGAACTTGGGCGTGCCCACGGAGGAGATACGGCGGCGGGTGGATGACGCTTTAGCTGCTGTGGGCATGGAGAAATTCGCCCACCACGCGCCCCATCTGCTGTCCGGCGGACAGAAGCAGCGCATCGCCATCGCCGGGGTCATCGCCATGCAGCCTGAGTGCATCGTGCTGGACGAGGCCACGGCCATGCTTGACCCGGCGGGGCGGCAGGAAGTCATCGACACCGTGCTGCGGCTGAATCGGGAGCGGGGCATCACCGTGGTGCTCATCACCCACCACATGGCGGAGGCCGCCCAGGCACAGCGGGTCATCGTGATGAACGACGGACTGGTGGCCATGGACGGCACGCCGGAGCAGGTGTTTGCCCAGGTGGAGAAGCTCCACGAGCTGGGGCTGGCCGCGCCGGATACGGTGGAGCTGCTCTACGGCCTGCGCCGGGGCGGCATGGACGTGCCGCTGACGGGCCTGACGGCGGAGGACTGCGCCGATACCATTTGCCGCGCCTTTTCCGCGGCGGAAGGGAAGTAGCATTGGAAGCCATACTGCAAGTGGAGAACCTGACCCACACCTATTCGGCGGGCACGCCGTTCCAGCGCAGCGCGGTGGAGGGCATGAGCCTGCACGTGGGCACAGGGGAGTTTTTAGGCATCATCGGACATACCGGCAGCGGTAAGTCCACGCTGATACAGCATCTCAATGGGCTGCTGAAGCCCACCTCCGGGCGTATTTTGCTGGAGGGCAAGGATATTTGGGCCGACCCCAAGAGCATCCGCTCCGTCCGCTTCCGGGTGGGGCTGGTGTTCCAGTACCCGGAATACCAGCTGTTCGAGGAGACGGTGTATAAGGACATCGCCTTCGGCCCGAAGAATATGGGCCTGACCGGGGAGGACATCGACCGCCGCGTGCGGGAGGCCGCCGCCTTCGTGGGGCTGGACGCGGAGCTGCTGGACAAGTCGCCCTTTGAGCTGTCCGGCGGGCAGAAGCGCCGGGTGGCCATCGCCGGGGTCATCGCCATGGAGCCCCAGGTGCTGGTGCTGGACGAGCCGACGGCGGGGCTTGACCCCCGTGGGCGGGACGACATTCTGGCCCGCATTCAGGAGTACCACCGGGCGCGGAACGCCTCCGTGGTGCTGGTGAGCCACAGCATGGAGGAGATCGCCCGGAACGTGGATCGCATCGTGGTGCTGTCCGACGGGAAGGTATATATGGAGGGCACGCCCGCCCAGGTGTTTGCCCGCTCCGCCGAGCTGGAGCGGGTGGGGCTGGATGTGCCCCAGGTCACCAAGGTGGCCGCCGCCCTGAAGCGGCGGGGACTGTCCATCGACCCGGCGGTGTATACCGTAGAGGCGCTGGAGCGTCAGCTGCTGGCGCTGAAAGGGGGCGAGGGCGTATGCTGAAGGACATCACCCTGGGCCAGTATTTCCCGGCGGACACGGTGGTACACCGTCTTGACCCCCGGACGAAGCTGCTGGCCGTCATCCTGTATATCGTGGCGCTGTTCAACGCCAGGGGCGTGGTGACTTACGCCATCATGGCCGCCGTGCTGGCCGCCAGCGTGCTGCTGTCCCACGTGCCGTTCAAGTCGCTGACCCGTGGCCTGAAGCCGGTCTACATCATCGTGGCGTTCACCGCCGTCATGAACCTGTTTTTCACCGCCGGTACGCCGGTGGCGGATGTGTGGCTGCTGCGCCACGTCACCGTGGAGGGCATCGTCTCCGCTGTGCAGATGATCTTGCGGATCGTGCTGCTCATCATGGGGACGTTCCTCATGACGTATACCACCAGCCCCATCGCGTTGACGGACGGGCTGGAGAGCCTGCTGTCCCCGCTGAAGAAGCTGCGCCTGCCCATTCATGAGCTGGCGATGATGATGTCCATCGCCCTGCGGTTCATCCCCACCCTCATCGAGGAGACGGACAAGATCATGTCCGCGCAGAAGGCGAGAGGCGCGGACTTTGAGACGGGCAACATCTTCCAGCGGGCCAAGGCGCTGATACCGATCTTAGTGCCGCTGTTCGTCAGCGCGTTCCGGCGGGCCGATGAGCTGGCCACCGCCATGGAATGCCGCTGCTATCACGGCGGCGAGGGCCGCACCGCCCTGCGGGTGCTGCGTATGCACAGCGCCGACTGGGTGACACTGCTGCTGTTCGCAGCGCTGGCGGCGGGCATCATCGTGCTGGCAAAATTCGGACTTTGACCGAGGAGAGGAGGCGGTGTCGTGCGGAACATCGCGCTGATATTGATGTATAACGGCACGGCCTACCACGGCTGGCAGGTGCAGAAAACGGAGGTATCCGTGGCCCAGACGCTGGAGCGAGGGCTGAGTATGGTCTGCGGCCACCCGGTGAAGGTGACGGGCTGCGGGCGCACCGACGCCGGCGTCCACGCCGAACACTATGTGGCCAACTTCCGCACCGACTCCCGCATCCCGGTAGACCGGCTGCCCTTCGCGGTGAACACCCATATCCCGGAGGACATCGTGGTGAAGGATGCCTTTGAGGTGGCGGAGGATTTCAACGCCATCGGCTCTTGCATCCGAAAGGAGTACACCTACCGCATCTACAACTCGCGGATCAAGAACCCGTTTTATGTAAACCGGGCGTATTTCTACCCCAAAATGCTGGACGAGGCGGTGATGGATCGGGCGGCCCGGGCCTTTGAGGGAACGCATGACTTTGCCGCCGTCCGCAGCGTGGGCACGAACGTGCGGAGCACGGTCCGCACCATCTACTACTGCCGCGTTACCCGCAGCGGCGAGCTGCTGGAATTGAAGGTATGCGCCGATGGATTTCTGTATAATATGGTACGTGCCATCACCGGCACGGTGCTGTACGCCGCCGAGGGCAAGCTGACGCCGGAGGACATTCCCAGGATATTGGACACGGGCAACCGCACGCTGGCCGGGCCGACCGCCCCGCCCGGCGGGCTGTATCTCACCCGTGTATGGTATGAGGATGAACGACTGAATGGATAATTTGGACTTTAACCGGGGCGACGCCCAGGAGGAGCAGCCCCGCCGCGTGGCGAAAAAGAGCCGCAGGCCGTTTCTTGTTTTGGCGGTGGCGGCGCTGCTGGCGGTGGGCGCGGTGACGGCGGCGGTGCTGCTGGATCGCAGCAGCTTTGACGGATTGCGCCGCAGCATCATCTACGCCAAGGCGGAGAAGGACGAAAACGGCTGTGCCCAGCTGTACCGTTACAGCAGCGACCAGTCGGGGCGGTTCGCCTCGCTGGAGGGCAGTCTAGCCATCGTGTCCATGCACCAGGTGACGGTGCTGGACGAGAAGAACAAGACCGTGTATGACGAGACGGTGAAGTTCCAGTCCCCGGCGCTGTACGCCCAGGGCGGGTGGGCCGTGGCCTACGATGTGGGCGGCACGGTGCTGTACGTTCTGTCGGACAAGGGGCTGGTCTACCGGCTGGACTGCGCCGGGGAGATACTGAATGCCTCGCTGAACGAGAAGGGCTGGCTCACCGTGGTCTGCGGCGAGAGCGGCTGCAAGGCCGCCGTCCGGGTCTATGACCAGACGGGGCAGGCGGTGTTCGCTTTTTTGTCCTCCGATCGGTTCGTGATGACCGCCGCGCTGTCCGCCGACAGCAAGACACTGGCGGCAGTGACTATGGGGCAGGAGAACGGCGTGTTCGCCAGCTACGTGGTGTTTTACCGGGTGAACAGCGAGAAGGAGGCCGCACGATGCACCCTGCGGGGCAGCGTGGTCTATGACCTGACCGCCGCGGGCAGCGGCTTCTGCGCCGTGACGGAGGAGCAGCTGTGCTTTTTGGACGCGGAGGGCGTGATGACGGCATCCTACGGCTACGGCGGCGACTATCTGCGCCGTGTCAGCGTCAGCGGGGACGGCTATGCCGCGCTGCTGCTGGGGCATTACCGCACCGGCACGCAGAACCGGCTGGTGACGGTGGGCGCGGACGGCCAGGAGCTGGCGTCCCAGGAGTTGGACGCGGAGGTGACGAGTTTGTCCGCCGCCGGACGGTATGTGGCGCTGTTGACCACGGATCATGTGTCCATCTACGATAAGCAGCTGATGCCGGTGGCCGCGCTGGACGAGGTGAGTCAGGCCCGGGAGGTGCTGATGCGCGGTGACGGCTCTGCCGTGCTGGCGGGCAGCACATCGGCCAGCTTGTATCTGCCGTAAAGCGGCAGAGAGGTGTACACCCACAGGAGGTGTTATGATGAACGGAAATATTGCCATATTTGTGGATCTTATCATCGCGGCGCTGCTGGTGCTGGCCCTGATACAGGGCGCACGGCAGGGCTTCGTGCAGGCGCTGACCCGCATCGTCGTGGTCATCGCGGCGCTGCTGCTGGCGGGGTGGATCGCCGGGAAGCTGGCCGAGCCCGCCGCCAGGTGGCTGGAGCCCATGCTGACGGAGAAGCTGGAGCAGCGCCTGACGGCCCAGGGACAGACCGAGGACGCAGGCGCGATGCTGGCGGCCTTCGGCTATCAGGGCGAGGCGCTGGAGCAGGTGCTGGACAACGTGATGGAGAAGGCGCAGCAGGCGGGGGAGACGCTGCTTTCCGCCGTGGTGTCCACGGCCATCAAGTCCGCCGCCTACGCGGTGGTGTACGTGGTGTCGTTTCTGCTGCTGCTCATTCTGCTGCGGCTGGCGCTGACGCCGCTACACCTGTTCACGAAGCTGCCGGTGGTACACGGCGTCAACGCCGTGCTGGGCGGCGCGCTGGGCCTTGTCAAAGGGGCGCTGCTGCTGTTTTTGGTGGTGTGGGCGCTGCAAAAGTGGCAGCTGTTCATCACGCCGGAGATGGTGGAGAAGTCGTTCCTGCTGAAATTTTTCGCCGCCAACAGCCCCATGGATCTGATCGCAAAGCTATAAGAATGGCTATACTACATACCTGAAGCAACGGATGACGGAGGAATACCATGCAACCCACACTTTGTTCCAAATGTAAGAAAAACGTGGCCGTCGTGTTCATTTCCCGGATGAACGAGAAGAACGAGATGGTCAACGAGGGACTTTGCCTTCAATGCGCCGCCAAGCTGGGTCTGCCCCAGGTGGAGGATATGATGAAGCGCATGGGCATCACGCCGGAGGATCTGGAGAGCCTCAGTACGGAGATGATGCAGGCCTTCGGCGGTGCGGAGGAGATGAACGACCTGCCGGAGGGCGGGGAGGAGGACGATGAGGAGAGCGGCAAGACCGCCACGTTCCCGTTCCTGAACCGGCTGTTTGGCAATAACAACCAGCCTGCGCCCCAGTCCCAGCAGCCCGCCGACAGCGGCCAGCAGCCCGCCGGGCGCAAGACGGAGAAAAAGCGGAAATTCCTGGACAACTACTGCATCAACCTGAGCCAGCGCGCCCGGGACGGCAAGCTGGACGCCGTCATCGGGCGGGAGCAGGAGATCGAGCGGGTGGTGCAGATCCTGAACCGCCGGCAGAAGAACAACCCCTGCCTCATCGGCGAGCCCGGCGTGGGCAAGACCGCCATCGCCGAGGGGCTGGCCCAGCGCATCGTGGCCGGGGACGTGCCCTTCAAGCTGCGGGATAAGGAGGTCTATCTGCTGGATCTGACGGCCCTGGTGGCGGGAACGCAGTTCCGCGGCCAGTTCGAGAGCCGCATGAAGGGGCTTATCGAGGAGATACGCAAGGCCGGGAACGTCATCCTGGTCATTGACGAGGTACACAACATCGTGGGCGCGGGGGATGCCGAGGGCAGCATGAACGCCGCCAATATCCTCAAGCCCGCCCTGAGCCGGGGCGAGATACAGGTCATCGGCGCGACCACGTTCAACGAGTACCGCAAGCACATCGAAAAGGACACCGCGCTGGAGCGCCGCTTCCAGCCCGTCACCGTCAACGAGCCCAACATCGAGGACACGCTGAAGATATTGCAGGGCATCGCCCACTACTACGAGCAGTTCCACGGCGTGACCATTCCCCAGGGGGTGCTGCGTCAAGCGGTGCTGCTGTCTGAACGATATATCACCGATCGCTACCTGCCGGACAAGGCCATCGACCTCATCGACGAGGCCTGCTCCGACCTGAACCTCCACGACGCGGACATCAACCGCCGCATGGAGCTGGAGCGCGACCTGCAAAACGTGACGTTCGAGCGGGAGACGCTGATGTCCGCCCGGCCACCGGAGGGGCAGGAGTTCACCGAGAAGGAGCTGGACGACCGCTACGCCCGCATCGCGGAGCTTCGCAGTCAGGAGATCCGCATCACTGACGAGCTGGACGTTCTCCGCGCCAAGGGCACGCCCCAGCTGACCATGGAGAACATCGCCCGTGTCATCGAGATGTGGACGAAGATCCCCGCCAGCAAGATCAAGGAAGAGGAGTTCAAGCGGCTGGCCGAGCTGGATCAGCGCCTCCGCGCCCACGTGGTGGGTCAGGACGAGGCCATCGCCGCCGTGTCCGCTGCCATCCGCCGCAACCGGGTGGGCATCTCTCCCAAGCACAAGCCCGTCAGCTTTATCTTTGTCGGGCCTACCGGCGTGGGCAAGACGGAGCTGGTCAAGCAGCTGGCGGACGACCTGTTCAACGCGCCGGAGTCTCTGATCCGGCTGGATATGTCCGAGTTCATGGAGAAGCACTCTGTGTCCCGCATCGTGGGCAGCCCTCCGGGCTATGTGGGCTATGACGAGGCCGGGCAGCTGACGGAGAAGATCCGCCGCAAGCCCTATTCCGTCATCCTGTTTGACGAGATCGAGAAGGCCCACCCGGACGTGCTGAACATCCTGCTGCAGATTCTGGACGACGGCGAGGTCACCGACGCCCACGGCCGCAAGGTGAACTTTGAGAACACCGTCATCGTCATGACCTCCAACGCCGGGTCCGACAAGGCCACCGGGTCCGTGGGCTTTGGCCGCAGCGCCGATGACCAGGGCCGGGAGCGCACCATGAAGGCCCTGCGGGAGTTCCTGCGTCCGGAGTTTATCAACCGGGTGGACGAGATCGTCTATTTCCACCAGCTGACGGAGGAGAACTTCGCCGCCATCGCCCGGATCATGCTGGATGAGCTCCAGGCCTCCCTGAAGGAGAAGGGCTACAGCTTCAGCTATGACGACGCGCTGGTTTCCCACCTGGTGCACTCCTCCTATTCCGCCGCCTACGGGGCCAGGAATCTGCGCCGCTGCATCCAGAAGGAGCTGGAGGACCCCATGGCGGTTCAGATCATCGACAGCTTCGAGCACCCCATCACTCAGCTGCGGGCCACCGCAGAGGATGGCAAGGTGCGGCTGGACACCCTGTAAGGAGGCGGTTTCATGCTGTTCCGCAAGGATATCGAGCCCCGCTGCGCCTACTGCACCCAGGGGGTCCGCATCAACGAGACCCAGGTGGCCTGCGTGAAAAGGGGCATTGTGGCGGCGGAGAATCGCTGCTTCCGCTTCCGGTATGACCCCCTGAAGCGGGTGCCGCCCCGTCCGGCCCAGCTGTCCACCGACGGGCTGAAAGAGGAAGATTTCAGTCTATAAAACCCACAAAAATACACAAAAGAGGGGAAATATCATGACAACCGTTTGGGCCGTGTATTTCAGCGGCACCGGAACCACGGAGCGCACGGTAACGCACATTGCCGGGGAGCTTGCCCGGCTGCTGGCGGCGCCCTGCCGCAGTCTGGACTTCACCCGGCCCCAGGTCCGGCAGCAGGAGCTGAATTTCTGCCAATCGGACCTGGTGGTGCTGGGAACGCCGGTATACGCCGGGCGGGTGCCCAATGTGCTGCTGCCGTTCCTGCGGGAAAAGGTCCGGGGCAGGGGAGCGCTGGCGGTGCCGGTGGTGCTGTTCGGCAACCGGAACTATGACGACGCCCTCATAGAGCTGCGGGACATCCTCCAGGAGGACGGCTTCCGCTGCGTGGCGGCCGGAGCCTTCGTGGGGGAGCACAGTTTTTCCCGCACCCTGGGGGCGGGCCGCCCGGACGATGGGGACATGGCGGGACAAGCCGCTTTTGCCCGGGAAATCTGCGAGAAATTGGCGGGACAAGCCGGGACGGAAATGGCCCCCGTATCGGTCCGGGGCGAAACGCCCATCCGCCCCTATTACACCCCCCGGGACCGCCACGGAAACCCCATCAACATCCTGAAGGTGAAGCCGAAAACGGACCCGGACAGGTGCGGCGGCTGCGGCCTGTGCGCGGAGCTGTGTCCCATGGGCTCCATCGACCCGGCGGACGTGTCCCAGGTCAGGGGCATCTGCATCAAGTGC
>USNH01000023.1 GCA_900556015.1 uncultured Eubacteriales bacterium
CTATATTACAACGTTCCCGCCAAAAAAACAAGGGGAAATCGGGACGAAAGACCCGATTTCCCCTTGTTTTCTATCCGGCGAAGGTGGCCATACGCAAAAGCTGGGCAAAGAGGCCGCTCCAGCTGCGCCGGGGCACGTCCTCCGCGGCCAGGATGGGGACGGTCAGCACCTCCGTTTCGCCGTCCAGCAGCGTCAGCGTGCCCACGGTCTGCCCCGCCGCAACGGGGGCGGTCAGGCTGCTTGGCAGGTCTACGCGCCGCTCCAGGGTGCTGACCCTCCCCTTTTCCACCAGGGCGGTGACGCCCTCCTCCGGCAGCGTCAGCGACACCTGCTCCGCCTGACCCATGGACACCGGCAGGGCGGGCAGCGGTTCTTCCGGCGCGGCGGACACCAGGGCGTAGGTGGAGAAGCCGTAGTTCAGCAGGGCTTTGGCATCGGTGTTCCGTTTGTCCGCCGTCTCGCCCTTCATGATGACGGCGATGAGCTCCATGCCCTCCCGCTCCGCCGTGGCGCTGATGCAGTAGCCGGCGGAGGTGGTGTAGCCGGTCTTGAGGCCCGTTGCGCCGTCATAGAAGCGGATGAGCTTGTTGGTGTTGGCCAGGCCGAACGCGCCGCCCCGGATGGTGTCCGTCCAGATGGTGGTGAAGCGGCGGATGTCCGGGTGACGGGTGAGCAGCTCCCGGCTCATGAGGGCGATGTCGTAGGCGCTGGTGACGTGACCCTTGGCGGTGAGGCCGGTGCAGTTGACGAAGTGGGTGTCGTCCATGCCCAGACCCTTGGCCCGGTTGTTCATCTGCTCCACGAACAGCTCCGTCACGCCGGAGACCTTCTCCGCCAGCGCCACCGCCGCGTCGTTGCCGGAGGACACGCAAACGCTTTTCAGCAGCTCCTCCACGGTGATCTTCTCGCCCTCCGCCAAAAAAACCTGACTGCCGCCCATGCCGGCGGCGTTGGCGGACACCGTGACTACGTCATCGTAGGACAGCGCGCCGCTGTCGATGGCATCCATGGTCAGCAGCAGCGTCATGATCTTGGTGACGCTGGCCGGCTCTAGCGCCTCGTGCTCGTTTTGGGCGAACAGGATCTGCCCGGTGGTCTTTTCCATCAGCAGCGCGGCGCGGCTGGTCAGCGGCAGCTCCACCGCATCGGCGGTGGTCGGCAGCAGCGCCAGCAGGCACAGCGCCGCCAGCAGCGCCCCTATCAGCTTTTTCATGTCGTCCCCTCCCAGTGTTTTTTCTATGGATATGTGGGCGGACAAGACATTCATGCCCTTTCGGCAGAATTTTCGGTTGCAAAACCGGCGGCGGTGTGGTACAATGACCCGGTGAAGTGAATAGGCAGGGTTGGTATATCGGTATTACAGCGGCTTCCCAAGCCGTTAAGGCGGGTTCGACTCCCGTACCCTGCTCCACCAGATCCTGAGAGACGCACCGCAAGGCGGTGCGCCTTATCTTTTCGGAGGAAAAATTTGGCAGAGAGGAGCGTATGAGATGAAGCCATCATTTGTGATCGAGCGGGCAACGGCGGCGGACGCTGCCGCGCAGCTGGCCTATCTGAAGGCGGTGGGCGGCGAGACGGAAAATCTGAGCTTCGGCCCAGAGGGCGTGCCGCTGACCGTGGAGCAGGAGGCGGAATACCTGGGAGCGCAGGAGGCATCGCCGGACAACGTGCAGTTTTTGGCCAAGGCGGACGGCGAGATCATCGGCACGGCCAGTCTGAACCGCAAGCCACGGAAAATGAGCCACCGGGGCGAGTTCGGCATCAGCGTGCGGAAAGCGTTTTGGGGCTGCGGCGCGGCACAGGCGCTGATGGAGCGCATTTTGGATTTTGCCGGGGAGAACGGCTTTGAGCAGCTGGATCTGGAGGTACGCAGCGACAACGTCCGGGCTATCCGGCTGTATGAGAAGTACGGCTTTCGCAAGCTGTGTACCTTCCCCGGCTTTTTCAAGGTAAACGGGCAGTACATCAACTTTGACCTGATGATCCTGTCCCTGACAGAATAAAGAGACACATATTCCCATGAGGAAAAAAAGAGCATATATCCTGCTGGCGCTGCTGGCCTTACTGCTGCTGTCCTCCCAGTGCCGGGAGGCGGCGGAGCTGGGCAGCAACTGTTATGACCCGATGAGGTGTGACCGCTGCGTGAGCCAGGGACATAGCAAAAGAGCAGACACGTCCGTGTCTGCTCTTTTTTGTATGGTGTGTTGGGCAGGGCCGTCAGATGAAGAATTTCTTGTGCAGGGAGCGGCGCAGGGGCTTGCACGCCGCGATGACCAGCAGCATCGCGCCCAGCACCACGCAGACAGCCAGCGGGTAGAACGACCACAGGAACGTGTCGTGGAGGTGGAAGGTCAGGTTCAGCAGGAACTCCACCAGCACGTTGAAGCCGCCGGCCAGGATCAGCCCGCCGCCCAGGGTATACAGCGCCCCGGAGGGAACGTAGCGCAGCAGCGTCACCACCGCCGTCACCAGCACCATGGCCGCGCCCGTTACCGGCAGGGCGAAGCTGAAAAACCAGCCGCCCCGGGTGGCCAGGTCGACATACAACAGATATACGCCAATGGCCGCAAAGTCCACCGGCACGAAGATCACCGGATTGGGCCGCTTGAACCACAGGGGCAGCACCGCCAGCACATACAGCAGCGCCAGCCCGCCCAGCACGAAGCCGGACCAGACGATGCCGCCGTTGACGCGCCAGTCCACCAGCACGCTGATGACCGCGGGCAGCAGCATACATACCGTGACCACGAACAGCGCGCCCACGCGGCTGACCTCCTCGTTGAGGTGCTCCGCCGGGGGATAGGGCGGCTCGCCGCTGCCGCAGGGCAGATCCGGGTGGAACACCCGCGTGCCGCACAGGGGACAGACCTTTTCGCTGTCCGCCAGCTCTACGCCGCATTTGATGCAATACATATCGTTTCCTCTTTTCTTCAGCGGGCGTTGCTCTCCACCTTGACCGGCAGGCCCAGGCGGTGGAGCACGCGGTAAAACGCCAGCTCCAGCTCCGGCTCACGGATGCTGCGGATGCAGTTGATATACGCCGTGCCGTTCCATGTGACCACGCCGCAGTTGTGGGGTGCGCGGGCCTGCACGCCGATGATGAAGTCCAGCCGCGTCACGTAGGGCGTCATCACCTCCGGCAGCTCCACCCGGCCCAAATTGGACAGGCACAGGCAGGACTTGCACTCGCCCACCGTGTCGAACACGGCCTTCATGGCCAAATTTTTGATGAACAGGGGCATGACCCGCAGCACGGGGGAGCGTTCGCTGGCCACGTTGGCGGCGAACTTGGCCCGCATGGTGCGGCGGTTGTTCTCCATGCCCATCTTGTGGTGCACCAGTTGGCACAGCTCGTCGAAGGAGCAGTCCCCCATGCGAGGGTCGATCTCCGGGGTGATATAGGACGCGAAGTTCCGCAGCGTGGCGCTGGGGAACAGGGTGCGGAGGTTCACCGGCAGCAGCACCTTCACCGGTTTCCGGGCGGCGCGGCGGGGGACTTTCTCCGCCTGGAGGTCCAGAATGGCCTGCATCATGGCGGCGCACAGCAGCTCCGTGACGGAGACGCCGAAGCCCTTGGCACAGCCGCGGAGCTTGTCCGCCGGGATCATCATGGTGATGAGATCCTTGTAGCCGTCCGGCTCAGGCGTGCCGCTGAGGTGGTAGGCCGTGGCCTCCCGGCGGCTCAGCTTCACATCCCCGGCGTAGCGGGCGAAGCTGTCCTCCAGCTCCTCCTCCGACGGCTCTTCCAGCCGGCCCAGCACGCCCTTTTCCGCCGGGATGGTCAGGCCGTACTTTTGGCTCAGGTATTCCGCCAGCAGGGATTTCAGGAAGATCAGCGCCCCCGTGCCGTCGGTAAGGGCGTGGAAAAACTCCACGGCGATGCGCCGGTGATACACCAGCACACGGAAGGCGCACTGCCGCACCTCATGAAACGGGGCGTGGGCCAGGGGGCAGCTTTTCTCCGGCTGGATGGGCGGCGCTTTGGGTATCTCCTCCAGGTAGTACCAGAACGCGCCCCGGCGCAGCCGGACGGCGATGGAGGGGAAGCGGCGCACCGTGACATCCAGGGCGCGGCGCAGCACCTCGGTATCCACCGTCTCCGTCAGCGTGGCGGACAGGCGGAAGAAGTTGTTCCAGTTCCGCCGCTTGGCGGCGGGGTATATTTTGGCCGCGTTGTCCAGACGCATCCAGCGCAGACTGCGGGCCGGGGAGAGGTTTTGGGACAGGAAGCGGTCGATGGCCGCCATGTCGTCCTCCATATTCTCGTTGAGACAGTACAGCACATAGGCGTGCCAGCGCTCCGGCGCGACGCGGAGCGTGCTCTTGCAGCCGCACGACACCAGCTTTTCCTGAAGCGCACGGGCATCGTCCAGCAGTATCTCGTCCCCGCCGACGAACAGCAGGGACGGCGGAAAGCCGGCGAGGTCGCCGAACAGCGGCGAGCACAGCGGGTCGGTGGGGTCGGTGGTGTAGCACTTGGCGTAGAACTCCAGCAGCTCCTGGGTGAGGGACGGGTCGTTGTCCCGGTTCGTCTCGTAGGACTGCCCTGAGCCGGTGAGATCCACCCACGGGGAGATACCGATAAGGCCGCAGGGCAGAGTCATGCTCTCCTGCCGCAGGCGCAGGCACAGGGCGTAGATCAGTCCGCCGCCAGCGCTCTCGCCGCACAGCAGTATCTGCCGTGGGGCGTAGCCCTTTTTCAGCAGGTAGCGGTAGGCCTCCAGCGCGTCGTCCACCGCGGCGGGGTAGGGGTTCTCCGGCGCTAGCCGGTAGGCGGCGCAGAACACCCGCACGCCGCACTGGCTGGCCAGCGTGGCGGCGAAGCCCTTGGCGTATTCCAGGCTGCCGCAGGTGTAGCCGCCGCCGTGGAGGTAGAGCACCACGCCGGAGCGGCGTTCGTCCTTGGGCATGACCCACGCACCCTGGAACGGGCCGAAGTCGTGATCTTTCATGTAGACTTCGCGCCTGTGGAGGGCGCTCATCAGCTCACCCAGCTTGTCCTGACCCTTGCGGGTGGTCTCCAGGGAGCAGTTGGCCACGAAGGGCTTGAAGAAATGCAGTTGGGCGCGTACCAGCTTTGCGGACAGTTCCATAGGCACGGCCTCCTTTGACAATACGTATTTACAGATCCAGCTTCAAATCGCCGTCCTTGATCCAGCCGCATTTACGCAGGGGGATGGCGATGAGCCACGTCAGCACGGCGGGCAGCACGAAGGAAATGAGCACCAGGCCCAGCCAGTCCATGGCGGTGACGGCGGTCTTGACCCCGGCGGCCACATCGCTGACCCAGCCGGTGTAGACGCCGATCTGTCCCACCAGACCGCAGGTGCCCATGCCGGAGGACACCGGCGCGCCGTTCATCTCCAGATGGAACAGGCACGTGGCCAGCGGGCCGGTGATGGCGGAGGCCAGCGTGGGGGGTATCCACACACGGGGATTGCGGACGATGTTGCCCATTTGCAGCATACTGGTGCCAAGCCCCTGGGCCGCCAGGCCGCCCCAGCGGTTCTCCGGGAAGCTCATGACGGCGAAGCCCACCATTTGGGCGCAGCAGCCCGCCACGGCAGCGCCGCCGGCCAGGCCGGTGAGCCCCAGCGCCGCGCAGATGGCGGCGGAGGAGATGGGCAGCGTCAGCGCCACGCCGATGACCACGGAGACGATGATGCCCATGAAGAAGGGCTGCAGCTCCGTGGCCCACATGATGGCCTGTCCCACGGCGGAGGCCGCCTTCCCCACCGGCGCGGCGATGAGGGCGGCGAAGCCGATGCCGGAGAGCACCGTGACGATGGGCGTGACCAGGATGTCGATCTTCGTCTCCTTGCTGACGGCCTTGCCCAGCTCGGCGGCCACGATGGCCACGAACAGCACGGCCAGAGGGCCGCCCGCGCCGCCCATATAGTTGGTGGCGAAGCCCACGGGGATCAGGGAGAACAGCACCAGCGGCGGCGCGTTCAGCGCACGGGCGATGGCCACAGCCATGCCTGGGCCGACCATGGCGGAGCACAGGCCGCCGATGGTGTAGTGTACAGCGCCCTCGCCCGTGCCCAACGTGACGACAACGGCGTTGAGGAAGCCGATGTGGAACTGCTGGCCCAGGGTGTTGAGGATCGTCCCCACCAGCAGGGTGCAGAACAGGCCCTGGGCCATCGCACCCATGGCGTCGATGAAGTAGCGCTTGGCGGAAAATACGATGTCCTTGCGCTGGAGAAATGCGCGGAGCTTTTCCATGGCGGTATACCTCACTTGTTGATTTTCTCCATTATAGTAGGTGCGGACGGGAATGTCAATGAAGTGGGGCGCTCCCGCCCTTGTCCGTTGAGGGGAGATGTGCTATAATTGCGCCAGTGTCTGACCGATAGGGCCGTCCACCGTCACCGCCGCGTGCAGAGCCGCGCCGGTAGCGCCCTTGTTCACCACCGCCAGCTTGCTGCCGCGGTAATACTGCACCAGGCCCGCCGCAGGGTAGACCACCAGCGACGTGCCGCCGATGAGCAGCACGTCCGCCTGGCGGATGTAATGAATGGCGCGGGCCATCACGTCCTCGTTGAGGGATTCCTCGTACAGCACCACGTCCGGCTTCACCACGCCGCCGCATTCGCAGCGGGGCACGCCGGTGGTGCGGAGGATGAAGTCCAAATCATGGAATTTGCCGCAGCGGGTGCAGTAGTTCCGCAGCACGCTGCCGTGGAGCTCCAGCACCTCACGGCTGCCCGCCTTTTGGTGCAGGCCGTCGATGTTCTGGGTGATGACGGCCTTCAGCCGTCCCTCCCGCTCCCACTGGGCCAGCTTGTAGTGGGCGGCGTTGGGCTGCGCGTCCGGGGCGAGCATTTTCGCACGGTAGAACTGATAGAACTCCTCGGTGTGCTTTTCGTAAAACGTGTGGCTGAGGATGGTCTCCGGCGGGTAGCGGAACGTTTGGTTATACAGGCCGTCCACGCTGCGGAAATCGGGAATGCCGCTCTCGGTGGACACGCCCGCGCCGCCGAAAAACACGATGTTATCGCTGCCGTCTATGAGTTCCTTCAGTTTTCGGATGTTTTCGTCCATATCGTTCCCTCCATCGTCTTTTGTAAAGGAGTGCCTATGAATATTCAGATCTTCGGTATGTCCAAGTCCTTCGACACCAAGAAGGCGGAGCGCTGGTTCAAGGAGCGGCGCATCAAGTATCAATACATCGACCTTGTCAGCAAGGGGGTCTCCCCCGGCGAATACCGCTCCATCAAGGCCGCCGTGGGCGGCTTTGACGCGCTGGTGAACAAGGGCTGCCGCGCCTATGAGACGCTGTATATGGCCTATATCACGCCCCAGGCGGCGGAGGAAAAGCTGCTGGAGTACCCGGAGCTTTTCAACGCGCCCATCGTCCGCAACGGGAAGCAGGCCACCGTGGGGTATCATCCCGAGGTGTGGCAGACGTGGGAGTAAGGCTTACTCCGTGAAGCTGTGCTCCACCGTGACCACGGCGTAGTAGTCGCCGTCCAGCTCCGAGACCTTTTCCCGGATGCGGCGGGCGGCCTCCGCCGGGGTGATGGCCGCGTCCAGCGGCAGCACCGCGTCAAACACCAGGTTGGTGTGGGTCGTGCCGCGCACCACACGCAGGTCGTGGACGGTCATGCGGGGCTCGACCTGCCGTGCCAGCTCCGCCACCTGACGGCGCAGCGCGTCCACCTCCGCGTCATCGGTGACGATGGGGTCCATGTGGATCACCGCCTGGACGTGGAGCTTCTCGTGGAGCTCCCGCTCGATGTTGTCGATGACATCGTGAAGCGCCAGAATGTCGCCGCTGGCGGGGACCTCCGCGTGGAGGGACACCATCTGACGGCCCGGGCCGTAGTCGTGGACCACCAGGTCGTGGATGCCCACCACGGTGTCATGCTCCGCCACGATGTCGCGGATGCGCTGCACCAGCTCCGGGTCGGGGGCTTGCCCCAGCAGCGGGGAGAGCGTCTCCTTGGCGGCCTTGTAGGCGGAGAACAGGATGAACAGCGCCACCAGCAATCCCACATAGCCGTCCACCGCCAGCCCCGTCCACTTGCCGATGAGCGTGGCCAGCAGCACGGCGAAGGTGGCCGCCGCGTCGGACAGACTGTCCATGGCCGTGGCCTCCATGGCGGCGGAGCGGAACTTTCCGCCGATGCGCCGGTTGTAGAACCACATATACAGCTTCACCGCCACGGACACCGCTAAAATCACCACCGCCAGGGCGGAGAACGTGACCTCCTCCGGGTGGAGGATCTTGTCAAAGGACGACTTGGCCAGCTCTACGCCCATGAGCAGGATCAGACCCGCCACGATGAGGCCGGATATGTATTCGATGCGCCCGTGGCCGAAGGGGTGGTCTGTGTCAGGCTTTTTGCCTGCCAGCCGGAAGCCCAGCAGCGTCACCGCCGATGAGCCGGCATCGGACAGGTTGTTGAAGGCGTCCGCCGTGACGGCGATAGAGCCGGACAGCTGCCCGGCAAAGAATTTACCCATGAACAGCAGGATGTTCAGCCCGATGCCCACCGCGCCGCACAGCGTGCCGTAGGCCCGGCGCAGCGCGCCGTTCTCCATACTGTCCCGGTGGGGGATGAACCATTTTGCCAACAATTCGATCATGTGGTCTCTTTCCTTTCACGCGGCTGATACAGCCGCTTTTTTGTTGCCCTGCGGCGCAGGGACACGCCCGCCCTTTTACTTCCCCTTGATGGTCAGCTTCATGCGGCAGCACAGGTCGTCCAGATCCTCGTCGGTGGCGGCGGGCAGGCGCAGCCGTCCGCCGCAGTCGGCGCAGACCAGATCCACCGCGCCCCGGCGCACCTGCACGGTATAGCGCGTGCTGCCGCAGGTGCAGGAAATGCCGCCCCGGGCGGCGATGTCCTTCAGCTCGGACAGCACCTCGTACATGATGACGCTGTCGGTGAAGGCCTCGCCGTCCGCGCCCTTGTCCTTCTCCACCCG
>USNH01000024.1 GCA_900556015.1 uncultured Eubacteriales bacterium
GGCGATGCACCCCAAGGGTACTTGCTTCGCTGCGTGGGCATCGCCCCCTACGAAAAAATCGCCGGGAAACCGTGCGTAGGGGCGGATGCCCACATTCGCCCGTCTCTCCCTCCGTCAAAGCATTCGGTTTTGACACCTCCCTCGCAGAGGGAGGCAAGGGGAGTTCCGCGCCTGCGGGCGCGGGGAGACGGATTCCCACGGGCGCGCTGCGCCCTCGGAATGACAGGCTTTTTCGACAGTCTGAGCACAAAAAAAGAACCGCCATTGGGCGGTTCTTTTTTTGGGTTATCTCGTTCAGGCGGCGGCGTGAGCCTTGCGGTTGTGGAGCAGCTCGTCGGTACGCTCCAGCAGCAGCGCACGGGTAGCGGAGACGGTGAACACGATGGCCCAGCCCAGGGTCAGGTAGTTGGCCAGGACGCGGATCTCAGCGTCGGCAGCGGTCATCAGGAAAGCGGAAGCAACGACCAGCACCAGAGAAACGATGGCGACAGCGATTTGAATAGAGATGTTCTTCATGATAACGTCCTCCTTAAAAAGTTGTATGTGATATGTTCGTTTTTTCTTTGTTTTGGGGTCTTGTGCTCTTGTTGTCTGTATAGTAGAATAAATAACAGGAAAAGTAAAGCTGTACTTTGTTATAATGGATGTTAGTGAAGCTGATAACAAAACGGGGAGGACAAGACTATGGAAACGGCACGGTGCAGGGCGTTTTTGGCGGCGGCGGAGACGGGGAGCTTTTCCCGTGCGGCGGAGGCGCTGCGGTACACGCCCTCCGGTGTGAACCAGCTGGTGTCGGCACTGGAAAAGGAGATCGGATTCTCGCTGTTCAGCCGCAACACGAAGGGCGTGGCCCTGACGGCCAACGGGGAGCTGCTGCTGCCGGTGGTGCGGGAGTTTCTGCGGCAGGAGGACCGCATTTTCGAGCTGTCGGCGGAGATGAACGGACTGCTCATCGGCAGCGTCAGCATCGCCGCTTACTCCAGCATCGCCACCCACTGGCTGCCGTCGGTGATACGGGAGTTCCAGCGGGATTACCCCAACGTGAAGATCAAGCTGATGGAGGGCATCTGGCAGGAGGTGTCCCAGTGGCTGGACGAGCGGGTGGCGGACATCGGATTTCTGAGCTATCAGGAGAATATGCCCTACGACTGGATACCGCTGGCGGAGGACCCCATGCTGGCGCTGCTGCCCAGGGATCACCCGCTGGCGGAGGCGGAGTCCTATCCGCTGGAGAACTGCGCCATGGATAGGTTCATCATGCCGGCGCTGGGCTGTGACGATGACGTGGAGGCGCTGTTTGTCCGCGGACACATCGAGCCGAACATCTGCTACACCACGCTGGAGAGCTTTTCCGCCATGTCCATGGTGGAGCAGGGATTGGGCATGAGCGTGATGAACCGGCTCATCACGGAAAAGCGGGTGTGTGACATCGCCATGATCCCCATCGACCCGCCGGCCAGCATCACGCTGGGCGTGGCGCTGCATTCCCAGACGGACACCTCGCCGGCGGTGAAGATGTTTTTGCGCTACGCGGTGCGGATGCTGACGAAAAAGGAAGAATGACGCACAAAAAAAGAACGCCCGCCGGGCGTTCTTTTTTTGCGCTTACAGGAAGAAGTCGAAGCGGGGATGATCCTTGGTGACTGTGCCGGTCTCGATCTCGATGCTGTCGCCGAAGTATTTGTGCAGCAGGGCCACCAGCTCATCGGCGGCGGCCTGTACCTCGGCGGCGTTCACGTCGGAGAAGCCGTCGATGGGGAAGAGGATGGCCTTGGTCGCCTCGGTGATCTTGCCGCGCTCCGATTGACGCCACGTCCAGCGCCGGGTGCGGATCTCGCTGCCGGAGGCGTAGACGGCCTCGCCCACGTCGGGGGTCTCCTCCTCGGTGCTGCCGAAGGGGATGAATGTGTCGCCCTCGCGGGCCAGCCGCACGTCAAGACCTTCGTCGATGGTGTCCAGGTCGTGAGCGCCCATGGGCAGGCGGTGCTTGATGGACACGGCGTTGCCCAGATCCACGGCGGCGTTGATGTGGGGGAAGCCCTTGCCCTTGGCGATGCGGGTCAGCAGGGCCTCGATGGAGCAGAGGAACTTGTTGGGGTTGATGCCAAGGGCGGTAAACGCCTGACGGTAGGGCAGGATATCCTCCGTTTCCTTGGGCTTTTTGCCGGTGAAATAGCTCTCGCAGGCGGCGACATTCTCGGCCAGCATCTGCTCCAGCTCCGGGATGTCGTGGGTGTTGTCCAGCCCGCGGACGGCCACTGCGCCGAAGCAGGCATTGGGCAGCTTTTCAAAAAATTCTTTGGACACCTGATAGTACATGGCGTTTCCTCCTTGTTGAAATTTTTCGCTATTGTAACGCTTTCCACCGCGAAATGCAAGAGGGAAGTCCGTAACATAGAATGATTTTATATTCCTAAAGATTTGCTCGATAATATGAAGCGGTGGGGCTTGCATTTTGAGGCGTTATCCCGTAAAATATAGAACGGAATTTTGGGAAAGGGGGCGTGTGCCTGTGAAACTGCAAAAAAACCGGCCCACAGGGCGGGTGCTGGGTATGGCGGCAGCGCTGCTGGCGCTGCTTTTGCTCTCTTTCGTGTGGGGGCGGTACGATGTGCCGCTGTCGGAGGTGGTGCGTATTCTGCTGTCCCGGCTGTTCCCGGTGGAGCAGACGTGGACGGACAACATGGCCATCGCCGTGTGGAACGTGCGTCTGCCCCGTATCCTGCTGGCCTGCTTGGTGGGGTGCGCGCTGTCGGCGGCGGGAGCGTCGTATCAGACGGTGTTTCAGAATCCCATGGCCGCGCCGGACATTTTAGGCGCGTCCTCTGGCGCGTGCTTCGGCGCGGCGCTGGCCATTCTGACGGGGCAGGGCAGCGTGACGGTCACGGTGTACGCCTTCTGTGCCAGTCTGCTGTCCGTGGCGCTGGTGTATCTTGTGGGGCGGCGTACCAGGGGAAACCGGGTGATGAACCTGCTGCTGGCGGGCATCATGGTGGGGTCGCTGTTCACAGCCGGAACGTCCTACATCAAGCTGGTGGCCGACCCCAGCAACCAGCTGCCGCAGATCACCTACTGGCTCATGGGCAGTCTGTCGGGGACGCGGATGAAGACCGTGACCTTTGCCGCCGCGTGCATGGCGGTGGGGCTGCTGCCGCTGCTGCTTCTGCGCTGGCGGATGAACCTGCTGACGTTGTCCGCCGACGAGGCCCGGGCCATGGGCGTGCATACCGACCGGCTGCGGCTGACGGTGATCCTGTCTGCCACGGTGCTGACGGCGTCGGCGGTGTCCGTGTCCGGCATGATCGGCTGGGTGGGACTGGTCATTCCCCATCTCAGTCGCCGCATCGTGGGCAACGACTGCCGCTGGCTGCTGCCCATGTCCATGCTGTTCGGCGCGGCGTTTCTGCTGCTGGTGGATAACCTGGCGCGGTGTCTCACGGCGGTGGAGATCCCCATCGGCATCCTGACCGCCTTCGTGGGCGCGCCCTTCTTTATCTACCTGATGGTGAAGGGGGGCGAACGGGCATGAAGCTGACGGTGAACGACCTGTCGTACAGCTATACCAAGGATATGCCGGTGCTGAAGGGCGTGTCCTTCACGGCGGACAAAGGCGAGTTCCTGTCTGTGCTCGGGCCCAACGGCGCGGGAAAGAGCACGCTGTTTCGCTGTCTTTTGGGCGGCATCGACGGCTACTCCGGCGCGATCGAGCTGGATGGCCGGGAGGTGCGAGGCCTGTCCCGGCGGGAGATGGCGGCTCGCATCGCCTATATCCCGCAGATACACCGGCCCACGTTCGGCTACTCGGTGCTGGACACGGCGCTGATGGGTCTGACCCGTGAGCTGTCGCCGTTCCGTTCCCCCACGGCGGAGCAGGAAAAGCGGGCCATGGAGGCGCTGGAGCAGATGGGCGTGGCCCGGCTGGCTGCGCGAAATTTCGCCACACTGTCCGGCGGCGAGCAGCAGCTGGTGCTCATCGCACGGGCGCTGTGCCAGCGGTCGGATATACTGCTGATGGACGAGCCAACGTCCTCGCTGGACTACGGCAACCAGCTGCGGGTTCTGCAGCGGGTGGCCGAGCTGGCGGCACGGGGCTATACGGTGATCTTGTCCACCCACGACCCCCAGCACGCGCTGCGGTTCTCTCAGCGGGTGCTGGCCCTGCGGGACGGCCAGGTGGCCGCCTTCGGCGACACCCGCGAGGTGCTGACGGAGTCGCTGCTGGAGCGGCTGTACGGCGTGGACGCGGCGCTGCTGGACACGGAGCACGGCCCGGTGGTCGTGCCGAAGGGAGGCGGCCATGTTTGAGTGGACGCAGGAGCGCATCGCCTATATGGACGATGCCTGCCGCCGGACGGACTTCCACCAAAGGCTGGCGGCGGAGCTGTCACTCTATCTCCGGCGGACGAACCGCATCTGTGACGCGGGCTGCGGGCTGGGGTATCTGTCCCTGGCCCTCGCGCCGTATGTGGGCGCGGTGACGGCGGTGGAGCGGGACGGTCAGGCGCTGGCGGTGCTGAAGCGGGAGATCGAGACCCGGCACATCGCCAACGTGACGGCGGTGCGGGGCGACGTGCTGGCCTACCGGCCTGACGAGCCGTTTGACGCCATGGTGTTCTGCTTCTTCGGCAGCATGGAGGAGATACTGGCCACGGCGGCGCGGTGCTGCCGCGGTACGGTGCTGGCGGTGGTGCGGAACGATGAAAGCCACCGCTTTTCCGGCAAGCACCGCGAGCCGGGACGGCACAGCTATGAAACAGCCTGCCGTATCTTGGCTGAAAAGGGAATTTGCTTTACAGCAAGAACGGAGGCGCTTGACTTCGACCAGCCCTTCCGCAGCCCGGAGGACGCCCGCCGGTTCTTTGAGCTGTACGGCGGAAACGAGGACTGGCGCTCCCGGTTGGTGGAGACAGGCGACCTGGAATTTCCCTGGCAGCTGCCCAGCCGCCGGGAGTTCGGCCTGATCACCTTTCAGATGGGTGATGGAGAGTAAACCGTGTATTCTGCGGCATGAGCCGGGAAGATGATAAGGAGAAAACCATGAAAAACAACGTGAAAAGACTGCTGGCGCTAATTTTGGCGCTGGCCATGAGCCTGAGCCTGTTCGCCTGCGGGCAGAAGCAGGACGGCAAGCAGGATGACGTGCAGGCGGATACCACCCGTGTGTTCACCGACTCCTGCGGGCGCGAGGTCACTGTGCCCGCGGACGTGCAGAAGGTGGCCGTATCCGGCCCGCTGGCCCAGATGGTGGTGTTCGCCATCGCCCCGGACAAGATGGTGGGCGTGGCCAACGCTTGGGACGAGACGGCGCAGGCGTATTTTGACGAGAAATACCTGAGTCTGCCGCTGCTGGGCCAGCTGTATGGCGGCAAGGGTGAGCTGAACCTGGAGACGCTGCTGGCAGCTGCGCCGGACGTGGTCATCGATGTAGGCGAGCCCAAGGGCAGCCTCGCGGAGGACATGGATGCCTTACAGGAGCAGACCGGCATCCCCTTCGTCCACATTGATGCCTATTTGGCCACGATGGATGAGACGTATGCCATGCTGGGCGACCTGCTGGCCATGCCCAACGAGGCACAGGGGCTGGCGGACTATTGCCGCGCCATGTATGATAGGGTGAAGGCCATCGCGGACAGCGTGGATAAAGCGAATATACTTTACATCACAGGGGACGAGGGCTTGAACGTCATCGCCCAGGGCTCTTACCACGCCGAGGTCATTGACATGCTGGCCAACAACCTGGCCGTGGTGGACGAGCCGTCCAGCAAGGGCACGGGCAACGAGGTGGACATGGAGCAGATCCTGAACTGGGATCCCAATGTGATCCTGTTCGCCCCGGACAGCATCTATGACACCGTGGCGGACAACGAGAACTGGCAGACCATCACCGCCATCAAGGAGGGGAATTATTACGAAGTGCCCTTCGGCCCGTACAACTGGATGGGCTTCCCGCCCAGCGTCCAGCGGCTGCTGGGTATGCAGTGGATGGCCGCCGTGCTGTACCCCGATGCGGCGGACTATGACCTGTACGAGGCGGCCAGCGCGTATTTTGAGCTGTTCTACCACTGTGAGCTGACGGAGGCGCAGTTCGCGGCGCTGACGGCCCACTCTGTCATCAAGGCCGCGTGACACGATGAGATGAAAGGAGCGCCTGACGATGCACACCATATTTCAACAGCTGGTCTACGCCCGGGAAAAGGGCAGGGACACGGTGCTGGCCACCATCATTTGGGATGACGGCTCTGCCCCTCGCGGCAGGGGCAGTCAGATGCTGGTGGACGGCGATGGGCTGCTGGCCGGGACGATCGGCGGCGGCGCGGTGGAGGGGCGCTCCATCGAGATCGCCCGGGAGATGCTGCGGGATGGCAAAAACGGCTATACCCACTTTTTCCGCCTGCAAAAGGACGGCGAGGTGGGCATGGTCTGCGGCGGCGATGTGACGGTGTATTTCTGCCGCGTTCCTGCCGGTGACGCGGCCTGGGGCGCGGTGGCCGCGGAGGTGCTGCGCCGGGTGAAGGACCGCGTGCCGGGGTATCTGACGCTGCCGCTGGACGGCAGTCCCGCCGCCGTTACGGACACGGACGAGAGCGACGGCCAGACCCGGTTTTCCATGGCGCTGCCGGTGGGGGAGCGGGCGCTGATCTTCGGTGCGGGGCATATCGCCAAGGCCCTCGTGCCGCTGCTGCACACGGTAGGCTTCCGCCCTGTGGTGTTTGACGACCGGCCTGAGCTGGCCACGAAGGAGAGCTTCCCCCAGGCGGACGAGGTGATCCGCGGTGACTTTGAGCGCATCGAGGACTATGTCACCATCCAGCCGGAGGACTACGTGGTCATCATGACCAACGGCCACGAGCACGATTTTCAGGCGGAGGTACAGGTGCTGCGCCGCGAGACCGCCTATGTGGGCGTTATCGGATCGCGGAAGAAAACGGCCTTCGTGAACCGGCGGCTGCGGGAGGCCGGCGTCGGCGAGGCGGCCATCGCTTCGGTGCACACGCCCATCGGCACGGCCATCAAGGCTGTGACGCCGGAGGAGATCGCCGTGTCCATCACCGGCGAGATGATCCTGGTACGGGCCACGGCCCGTGAGGCCAAGGGGGAGGTGCACCATGGCTGCCCCATGCACTGAGCACCTGTTCTTCACCGGGCGTAAGGGTGTGGGGAAGTCCACGCTGGTACGGACGGCCATCGAGGGCAAGCGCGCCGGCGGGTTCTTCACCCGGCGGGTGGAGGGCGTGCTGGAGCGGCCCTCCGTCCACCTGCTGCGGGCCGGAACGGTGGACGTGCCGTCGGCGGAGAACCTTTTGTTCTGTTGCGGCGGCGCGGATATGCAGCAGTTCGATAAGCTGGGCTGCGGGGCTTTGGCCGATACGGCGGGCTGTGAGGTGCTGGTGATGGACGAACTTGGCCCGCACGAAGAACAGGCTGCCGCGTTCCAACAGGCGGTGCTGCGGGCGCTGGAGGGAGATGTTCCCGTTGTCGGCGTTTTGCAGCAGGCGGAGAGCGCGTTTCTGCGTCAGGTGGCGTCTCACCCCAACGTCCGGGTGGTCACGGTGACGGAGGAGAACCGGGATGCGCTGCGCCTTTGGCTGGCGCAGAGGAAATAACGGGAAAAGGACACGCTTCGCGTGTCCTTTTTTGCGCCCGGGGAGAGCGGAATATCCTTTGCAAGCGGCGTAAAGTGTTGTATAATACATCCAAGAACGAGAGAGGGGGATACGCCCGTGGAGCTGCATATTCTGATGGGCCGGGCCTGTGCGGGAAAGAGCCGCCGGGTGCTGGAGGAGACGGGCCCCTGGCCCTTCCACCTGCTGACGGAGGATATCCAGTTCTCCGTGGACCAGGTGACCCGGGGCCGGAAGATCGCCTTCTGCCCCGACGCGGTGCTGTATGACGAGCAGCCCACCACCTTCCGCCAGTCCTGGAACCAGCGGCTGCGGTGGTCCAAGGGCTATCTGCAGGTGTTCCGGGGCTACGGCGCCAGGCTGCTGCGGGGCGCGGCCCGGGGGAGTTTCTCCTGCTATGATATGGCGGCGGCCATTATGCCGGCCTTCGTCCTGTCGGCCACGGCCATCGTCTGCAACGTGACGGCGGCCATTCTGGGGGCCGTCCACGGGGAGGACCTGACCATTGCCCTGTGGTCCGTGGGGCAGATGCTGCTGAATATGTATCTGACCCTGTTTGTGCTGGGGGCCATCACCACCGTTACCGAGTGGAAGCGCATCCATACCAAGGCGGTGAAGAAGGTCCTGTACGCCTTCACCTTCCCGCTGTTTATGTTTACTTATATTCCCATCTCCTTTGCGGCGCTGTTCAGCAAGGGGGAGTGGAAGCCCATCGAGCACCGGGTCAGCGCCGCGTCCCTGCGGGGCCGGGGCCGGGAGGAGCTGCTGCCCTTCTGACCGGCAGTCTGCCGCCGGTGCAATCCGAGAAATGAGAGGCGATCACCATGTACACCATCCTGGTCTGCGACGATGAAAAGGACATCGTGTCGGCCCTGAACATCTATCTGTCCGCCGAGGGCTACCGGGTGCTGACGGAGCAATACGGCATGACCCAGGACGAGTGCGCGCAGCGGGTGGGCAAGTCCCGCCCCACCGTGGCCAACGCCCTGCGCCTGCTGGGGCTGACCGAGCCGGTGCGGGCCATGGTGGAGGACGGACGGCTTTCCGCCGGACACGCCCGCGCCCTGTTGACGCTGGGCAGCAAGCAGCAGCAGGCCGCCGCGGAGACGGTGGTCAAGGACGCCCTCTCCGTCCGCCAGACGGAGCTGCTGGTGAAAAAACTCACCGCCGAGAAAAAAGAAAAGCCCCAAAAGGACGCGCTTTCCGTCAATTATGTTGAGGAGGCCGCCCGTGAGCTGGGCGAAAAGCTGGGCCGCCCCTGCCGCATCGTCAACGGCAAAAAGAAGGGGCGCAT
>USNH01000025.1 GCA_900556015.1 uncultured Eubacteriales bacterium
GAATACTGTTTGCTGGACCGCACCTGCGGCCAGCTGGTGCAGCACACCATCTTCCAGCTGCCCTCCGCCATGGGCAAGGGTGTGCTGGTCACGCCCACGGTACACGGCAACCTGCTGGTTGGGCCTACCGCCGTGGATCAGCCGGACAAGGATCGCACCGCCACCACGGCGGAGGGGCTGCGCTCCGTGGCGGAGACGGCGGCCAAGAGCGTGGAGAACCTGCCCATGCGGGACGTGATCACCAGCTTTGCCGGACTTCGGGCGCACCTCAGCGGCCCGGAGGACGACTTCATCGTGGGCGAGAGCACCGACGGCTTCTTCGAGGCGGTGGGCATCGAGTCCCCCGGCCTGTCCTCCGCCCCGGCCATTGGCCGGTATTTGGCGGAGCTGGCGGCGGCGAAGCTCCACGCGGCGGAAAAGGAGGATTTCATCACCCAGCGCCGGGATATGCCCCATCCCCGCGAGATGGACTTCGCGTCCCGGCAGGATCTCATCGCCCGCGACCCGGCCTACGGTCAGGTCATCTGCCGGTGCGAGGGCGTCACCGAGGGCGAGATACGGGACGCCATCCGCCGCGTGCCGGGCGCACGGTCGCTGGACGGCGTCAAGCGCCGTGTGCGGGCCGGTATGGGCCGGTGTCAGGGCGGCTTCTGCGGCCCGAAGGTCATGGAGCTGCTGAGCCGGGAGCTGCACGTGCCCATAACGGCGCTTACCAAGGGCGGCGGCGAGAGCCGCCTGCTGGCGGGGCGCACCAAGGAGGTGCTGTGATGAAGGAAGTACAGCTTGCCATCGTGGGTGGCGGCCCTGCCGGGCTGGCAGCCGCCGTCAGCGCCTATGACGAGGGCGTGCGCGACATTTTGATACTGGAGCGGGACAGCGAGCCCGGCGGCATACTGAACCAGTGCATCCACGCCGGGTTCGGCCTGCACACCTTCGGTCAGGAGCTGACCGGGCCGGAGTACGCCCAGCGGTACATCGACGAGATGCGCCGCCGGGATATTGAGCTGTGGACGGACTGCATGGTGCTGGATGTGTCCCCGGAGCGGGTGCTGACGGTCACGGGCCGGGACACCGGCTTGCAGCAGGTCAGGGCCGGCGCGGTGGTGCTGGCCATGGGCTGCCGGGAGCGGCCTCGCGGCGCGCTGAACATCCCCGGCACGCGGCCCGCCGGTATCTGGTCCGCCGGTACGGCCCAGCGGCTGGTGAATATGGAGGGCTGCCTGCCCGGACGGCGGGTGGTCATCCTGGGTTCGGGCGACATCGGCCTGATCATGGCCCGGCGCATGACGCTGGAGGGCGCGGAGGTGCTGGCCGTGGCGGAGCTGATGCCCTACTCAGGCGGACTGAAGCGGAACATCGTCCAGTGTCTGGACGACTTCAATATCCCCCTGTACCTATCCACCACCGTAACGGAGATACACGGGCAGGAGCACCTCACCGGCGTGACGCTGGCCCAGGTGGACGAAAACCGCCGTCCCATCCCCGGCACGGAGCGGTATATCGAGTGCGACACGCTGCTTCTCAGCGTGGGACTGCTGCCGGAGAACGAATTGAGCCGGCAGGCCGGTGTGACGCTGGACCGCGTCACCGGCGGGCCGTCGGTGTCCGATGACCTGTCCACCTCGCTGCCCGGCGTGTTCGCCTGCGGCAACGTGCTCCACGTCCACGACCTGGTGGATTTCGTGTCCCAGGAGGCTGCTGCCGCCGGACGCAGCGCCGCCCGTTTCCTGCGAAGCGGCCCTGCCCAGGGCGGGACGGTGGCGCTGGAGGGACGCAGCGGCGTGCGCTACACCGTGCCCCAGCAGGTACACCGAAGCAGCGGCGTGGTGACGGTGCGCTTCCGAGTGGGCCAGCCCTACCGAAACGCATCGCTGTGCGCCTACGCCGGTGATACGCTGCTCAAGCGCATCCCCAAGCGCATCCTGACCCCCGGCGAGATGGAGAGCTTCCCACTGGACACCGCCGCCATCCCCGCTGGCGCGGAGCGCGTGACCTTTGTGGTAGAGGAGGGACAGGCATGAAACGAGAGCTGATCTGCATCGGCTGCCCCATGGGCTGCCATCTGACGGCGGAGATCGAGAACGGCGTCGTCACCCGTGTGACGGGAAATACCTGCCGCCGGGGCGAGGACTACGCCAAAAAGGAGTGCGTCGCGCCCATGCGTACCGTCACCGGCACGGTGGCGCTGCGGGGCGGCAGACTGCCGGTGCTGCCGGTGCGTACCAACGGCGAAGTGCCGAAGGAAAAGGTGCTGGCGGTGGCCGAAGCGCTGCGGAGCGCCGTGGCCCAAGCCCCTGTCCGTGCCGGAGACGTGGTGCTGCGGAACGTGTGCGGCACGGGCGTGGATATTATTGCTGTCAAGTCCATGTAAATCCATACAGACAAGCAGGGAGGCGCAAACGCGCCTCCCTGCTGCTGTTTTTGTGACTTCGCTTATATATGACAGGGCAAAAGTGCCCATAAGAAGCAAAACGCCACGCTTTCGGCGTGGTGGTATCTTTCGTTGCGGGGCTTTACCGCTGGCTCTCGTGCCAGTCACAGTCCGCGAAGATCATGTCGTCCAGGTCGCCCCAGATCCAGGTTGTGGTCATAGTCTTATCACGCTCCTTTCATTCATTTTACAGCTATATTATATGGAATTACTTTATAAAAAACAAGAATCATCTTGTATATATTATATAAAAATCAGGCAAAGTTTTAATGCAAAGTACACAAAAACTTGAAAGCACGGCCTCTTGCGCCGGGAGGTGGGATATAGTATAATTAAGTGTTACGAAATCCGGCGGAGGAAAGGACGGGATGTCCGGCATGAGAGAATTTTACGGCGGCACGTTCGACGTGGCGGTGGTGGGCGCGGGGCACGCCGGCATCGAGGCGGCGCTGGCGGCGGCGCGGATGGGCATGAAGACCGTGTGCCTGACCGTCAGTCTGGACGCGGTGGGAAATATGCCCTGCAACCCGGCCATCGGCGGCACGGGAAAGGGACATCTGGTGCGGGAGCTGGACGCGCTGGGCGGCGAGATGGCCAAGGCGGCGGACAGGGCCTGCATCCAGTACCGTATGCTGAACCGGGGCAAAGGCCCGGCGGTGTGGTCGCTGCGGGCACAGGCGGACCGGCGGGAGTACCAGCAGGTGATGAAGCAGACGCTGGAGCAGCAAGAGAACCTAACGCTGCGGCAGGCGGAGGTGACGGAGGTGCGGTGCGAAAGCGGCCACGTGAAGGCCGTGGTGCTGCGTACCGGCGCGGTGCTGGAGGCGAAGGCCGTCATCCTATGTACCGGCACGTACCTGACGGGGCAGACCATCATCGGCGAGTGCATCGAGTCCTCCGGCCCGGACGGGCTGCACCCGGCCAATGCGCTGACGGACAGCCTGCGGTCGCTGGGGCTGCCGCTGCGGCGGTTCAAAACCGGCACGCCGCCGAGGATACACCGGCGGAGCGTGGACTTCTCCAGGATGGAGATACAGGAGGGCGACGCTGATCCCCTGCCCTTCAGCTTTGAGACGGAGCACGTGCCGGAGAACCGGGCGGTGTGCTATCTGACGTACACCAACGAGGAGACACACCGCATTATACGGGAAAATCTGGACAGAAGCCCCATCTACTCCGGGGTGATACAGGGCGTTGGCCCGCGGTACTGCCCGTCCATTGAGACGAAGGTGGTGCGCTTTGCGGACAAGCCCCGGCATCAGCTTTTCATCGAGCCCATGGGGCTGCGGACGGAGGAGCTGTACGTGCAGGGGTTCTCCTCCTCCATGCCGGAGGAGGTGCAGACCGCCATGCTGCACACCATACCGGGGCTGGAGCACGCGGAGATCATGCGCCCGGCCTACGCCATCGAATACGACTGCATCGACCCGCTGGCCCTGCGGCCCACGCTGGAGGTGAAGGCCATCGGCGGGCTGTACGGCGCGGGACAGTTCAACGGCTCATCGGGCTACGAGGAGGCGGCGGTGCAGGGCTTTGTGGCGGGCGTCAACGCGGCGCTGGCGCTGAAGGGCGAAGCGCCGCTGGTGCTCAAGCGCAGCGAGAGCTACATCGGCACGCTGATCGACGACCTGGTGACGAAGGGCACGGAGGAGCCGTACCGCATGATGACCAGCCGCTCCGAGTACCGACTGGTGCTGCGGCAGGACAACGCCGACGCACGGCTGGCTGCCATCGGACACCGCATCGGGCTGGTCAGCGATGCGCGGCTGCGGGCGGTGGAGGAAAAATACGAGGCCGTGGCCCGGGAGATCCGGCGGCTGGAGCACACCGGCGCGGCGGGCACGCCATCGCTGAACGCGCTGCTGGCGGAGAAGGGCACGGCGGCGGTGGACAGCGGCTGCCGCCTTATCGACCTGCTGCGGAGGCCGCAGCTGACCTACGACGACCTGGCGGCCTTTGACCCGGGGCGGCCCGCGCTGCCCCCGGCGGTGCGGGAGCAGGTGGAAATCTCGGTGAAGTACGAGGGCTACATCCAGCGGCAGCTGCGGCAGGCGGCGGAGTTTGAGAAGCTGGAGCGGCGGGCGCTGCCGGAGGACATGGATTACAGCGCCATACAGGGGCTGCGGCTGGAGGCACGGGAGAAGCTGAGCGATGTCCGCCCGCTGAATTTGGGGCAGGCGGGGCGTATCTCCGGCGTGTCCCCGGCGGACGTGGCCGCGCTGATGATATGGCTGCAAACACACACCAAGGAGGAGACGAACCATGGGTAAGCTGCGGTTTCTTTTCGCACTGTGGATGGCGAAGCTGTCCATCCCGGCGCTGAAGATCACCCGCCACAACGGCACGGATTTCCCCGGCAGTCTGGCGGTGAAGCTGTGTCCCGATTTCCTGAAATATATCGGCAAGCCCGCGCACATCGTGGCGGTGACGGGCACGAACGGCAAGACCACCGTGGCCAATATGCTGGGGGACGTGCTGACGGCGGAGGGCAAGCGCGTACTGAGCAACCGGGCGGGCAGCAACATCGTGTCCGGCATCAGCACGGCGCTGCTGAAGGGGTGCGACCTGCTGGGACGCATCCGGCCTGGCTATGACCTGGCGGTGCTGGAGGTGGACGAGCGCTCCGCGCCCAAGGTATATCCCTACGTGAAGCCGGAGTATATCGCGGTGACGAACCTGTTTCGGGACTCCATTATGCGGAACGCCCATCCGGGGTATATCGCGGACATCCTGACCCGCTCCTTCCCCCGGGAGAGCAAGCTCATCCTCAACGCCGACGACCTGATCTCCGGGTCTGTTGCGCCGGAGAACCAGCGGGTGTATTTCGGCATCGACCGGCTGCCCACGGACGTAACGGCGTGCGAGAACCTGCTGAACGATATGCGTATCTGCCCCAAGTGCGCGGGGAAGCTGCGGTACGAGTACCGCCGCTACCACCACATAGGCCGGGCGGTGTGCGAGAGCTGCGGCTTCCACTCCCCGGACAGCGACTATCTGGCCACGAAGGTGGACACCGCCGGGCATACCATGTGCATACGGGAGGGCGGCAGGGAGTATCCCTATACGCTGATCGCCGACAGTCTGCACAACATCTACAACCAGGTGACGGTCATCGCCATTCTGCGGCAGCTGGGCTTTGACCACGGGACTATTGCCCGGCGGCTGGCGGAGGTGAAGATCCCCGCCAGCCGGCTGTCGGAGGAAAGGATCGGCGGCGTGAACGTGATCATGCAGATGTCCAAGGACAAGAACGCGCTGGCCTGCTCCCGGAACTTCGACTATATCCGCTCCAAGCCGGGGCGGAAGGAGCTGCTGGTGATGATGAACTGCATGGGCGTGGCGAAAAGCTGGTCGGAGAACCCCAGCTGGATGTACGACACGGACTTTGAGTTTTTGAACGGCGATGACGTGACGTGTCTCGTCTGTGCCGGGCCGAGGGCCTACGACTACAAGCTGCGGCTGCTGCTGGCGGGCATCCCGGAGGAGAAGATACGGCTGGCGGAGGACGAGTTCGCGGCACTGGAGCTGCTGCCGCTGACACCGGGGGATGACGTGTATATCCTCTACGGTGTGGACGGTATGCCCTTGGCCCACCGGGTCAAGGCGCGGCTGAAGGAGATGCTGCTGGCAAAGGAGGGCGCGGAATGAAGGTGGAGATCCTGTTCCCGGAGGTGTGCAACCTGTACGGGGACTTGCAGAACGTGTACTACCTGAAGCGGAGCTGCCCGGAGTTGGAGATCGTGGAGACGGACCTGCACAGCAAGCCCCGGTTTCTGGACGAGGACGTGGCGCTGGTGTATATGGGCAGCACCACGGAGCAGGGGCTGGCCCTGGCGGCGGAGGCGCTGCGCCCGTGGGCGGAGGACATCGGCAGGAAGGTGGACGGCGGGCAGCTGATGCTGCTGACAGGCAACGCCCAGGACGTGTTCACCGAGGCCATGGACAGCGACAGCGCCGAGACCATCACCGGGCTGGGGCTGCTGCCGGGACGGGCGAAATATACCATGATGAAGCGGCACAACAGCTTCTTTGTGGGGCGGTTCGAGGACATGGACATCGTGGGCTTCAAGAGTCTGTTCGGGTTCATTTATGACACCGGCGGCGCGCCGGGGTGGTTCGACACTCTGCGGGGCGTGGGGCGCTGCCCGGAGGAAAAGCGGGAGGGCTTCCGCCGGGGCGGGCTGATGGCCACGTCTCTCATCGGGCCGCTGCTGATACTGAACCCGCCGCTGTGCCGGTGGCTGCTGCGGCAGATGGGCGCGCCCTCGGACACGCCGGCCTTTGAGGAGGCGGCCATGGCCAGCTATGAAAAGCGACTGGCGGAGTTCCGGCAGGAGGGCCGGGGTTGGCAGTATTCGTGAGACAAAAAAAGAGAACGGCGAAAGCCGTTCTCTTTTTTTGTCGTTTGCTCAGATGTACTGCTTCATGCCCTCGGTGGCGGTGTCCTCCGGGGCGCTGATGGTGACGGTGAACTTGACGCCGTTCTCCTCGCTGAAGCGGTCCAGCCAGTGAAGGAACGTCTCTACCGCCTGCAGGTCGTTGCTGCCGGCGATCTTGCAGAGATTATCCACGAACACATGGGAAATATCGTAATTGCCCGCATACAGGCCGCAGATGAAGCCCCGCAGGCACTCGAAAGAATTCACGTTATACTCGCTGGCGGTGACCAACCGGACATTATAGCTGATGTCGTAGGTCATGTCGCGGTTGGGCTCGATGCAGACGACGCTGCCGTCCTCGGCCTCCACGCTGTTGTGGATCAGCTCGATGAGCTGCTTGGTCTTGCCCGCTCCGTTTGCGCCCATGATCAGTCTAACCATAAGAAATCACTCCTTTGTCGTTGGTGGAGAAGCTACCCTCCGCTTACAGCATACCATACCCGGAGGAAAATAGCAATGAAGAAAAAGTAAACAGTTTTTTGGCGAAAACGCCTATGGTCAGCGCCCCAGCTTGGTGAGCAGCGTCTGGCGCAGGTCCTCGTAGCCGGGCTTGCCCAGCAGGGCGAACATATTCTTCTTGTACGCCTCCACGCCGGGCTGGTCGAAGGGGTTCACGTCCAGCAGGTAGCCGCTGAGGCCGCAGGCGTATTCGAAGAAGTAGATCAGGCCGCCCAGGGTGGCCGCGTCCAGCGCGTCGGCGCGGAGGACGATGTTGGGGACGCCGCCCTCCACGTGGGCCAGGAGCGTGCCGTCCATGGCCTGGCGGGCGATGAAGTCCATGCTCTTCCCGGCCAGGAAGTTCAGGCCGTCGCCGTCGGTCTCGTCGTAGGGCACGGGGCACTCGTGGCGGGACGGGCCGAAGCGCACCACCGTCTCGAAGAGGTGACGCTCGCCCTGCTGGATGTACTGGCCCATGGAGTGCAGGTCGGCGGTGAACTCTACGCTGGCGGGGAACAGGCCCTTGTTCTCCTTGCCCTCGCTCTCGCCGTAGAGCTGCTTCCACCACTCGGACATAAATCGGAAGCAGGGCTCATAGGCCGCCAGCAGCTCGATCTTCTTGCCGGTGCGGTACATCTCGTACCGTGCGGCGGCGTACTGCCACGCCGGGTTCTCGTTCATGTCCGCCAGGGCGCAGGTGTGCATCATGTCCTGCGCGCCGCGGAGCAGCGCGTCCACATCGATGCCCGCCACGGCGATGGGCAGCAGACCCACGGCGGTGAGCACGCTGTAACGCCCGCCCACGTTGTCGGGGACGACGAACTCCTCGTAGCCCTTTTCATCGGCCAGGGATTTCAGCGCGCCCTTGTGGGCGTCGGTGGTGGCATAGATGCGGCGGGACGCCTCCTCCGGGCCGTATTTCTTCTCCAGCAGCTCCCGGAAGAAGCGGAAGGCCACGGCGGGCTCGGTGGTGGTGCCGGATTTGGAGATGACGTTGACGGAGAAGTCCACGCCGTCCACCAGCTCCATGACCTCCGCCAGCGCGTCGGCGCTGAGGCCGTTGCCGATGAAGTAGATGTTGGGAGTGGATTTCTTCTTCAGGTTGTAGTTGGGGGAGCAGAGACATTCGATCACGCCCCGCGCACCCAAATACGAGCCGCCGATGCCGATGACCACCAGCGCCTGGGAATCCGCCTGTATGCGGCGGGCGGCATCCTTGATGCGCCCAAGCTCCGCCCGGTCATAGTCCTCCGGCAGGCGCACCCAGCCGGTGAAGTCGCCGCCCGCGCCGTCACCCTTTTGCAGGTGGTCGTGGGCGATACGCAGGCGGGGCGCTAACGCCGCCTCGTAGGGCAGGGGGATAAAGCTGCGGATGTTTTGCAGATCGACCTGTATCATAACTACGTGCCTCCTTCGCAGGTGTATACGTTTGAT
>USNH01000026.1 GCA_900556015.1 uncultured Eubacteriales bacterium
CCCCCTGCGTAGATGAACTGCTTATCGTATGGAGAATGTTTATCGACAAGCTGAAGCACCGCGCCGGTCTGACCGGCGCGGTGCTCTTTTTGTATTCACTTTTGCAGTTTCTTCACTTATTCTTCCGGCGTTTTCGGGGGGAAGTAGCTCTCGAAAACCTCCGCGTCCATGGTCTCGTGCTCCAGCAGGTAGGCGGCCACCGCCTCCAGCTGGGGCTTGCTCTCGGCCAGGATGGTGCGGCAGCGGTCGTAGGCGCTGTCGATGATGGCGCGGATCTCCGTGTCCATCTCGGCGGCGGTCTGCTCGGAATAGGGGCGGGTGTGGCCCATGGATTTGCCGATGAACACCTCGTCCGTTCCGGCATCGAAGGCCACGTTGCCCAGCTTTTCCGACATACCGTATGTGCCCACCATCTTACGGGCGATGGCGGTGGCGCGCTGGATGTCGCTGGACGCGCCGGTGGAGATGTCGCCCAGCATCATCTCCTCGGCGGCTCTGCCGCCCAGCAGGGAGACGATCTGCTCCGTCATGAACGACTTGGAGCGGTAAGAACGGTCCTCCTCCGGCAGGAAGATGGTCATGCCGCCGGACTGGCCGCGGGGAACGATGGTGATCTGATGCACCGGGTCGTGGTGGGGCAGGGCGTGGATGACCACGGCGTGACCCGCCTCGTGATAGGCAGTGAGGCGGCGCTCCTGCTCCGGGATGACGCGGCTGTGCTTCTCCGGCCCGGCGATGACCTTGATGACGGACTGGTGGATGGCATCCTCGGTGATGAGCTTCTCGCCGCGGCGGCCTGTGAGCAGCGCCGCCTCGTTCAGCAGGTTCTCCAGGTCCGCGCCGGTGAAGCCGGCGGTGGCACGGGCCACGCGGGCCAGGTCCACGTCCTCCGCCAGGGGCTTGCCCTTGGCGTGGATGGCCAGGATGTCCCGGCGGCCCTTGATGTCGGGCAGGCCCACGAACACCTGACGGTCGAACCGACCGGGGCGCAGCAGCGCCGGGTCGAGGATGTCCACGCGGTTGGTGGCGGCCAGCACCACCACGCCCTCGTTGGCGGTGAAGCCGTCCATCTCCACCAGGAGCTGGTTCAGCGTCTGCTCGCGCTCATCGTGGCCGCCGCCCAGGCCGCTGCCGCGCTGGCGGCCCACGGCGTCGATCTCGTCGATGAAGACGATGGCGGGGGACTGGTGCTTGGCCTGCTCGAACAGGTCGCGGACACGGCTGGCGCCTACGCCCACGTACATCTCCACGAAGTCAGAGCCGGAAATGGACAGGAAAGACACGTCGGCCTCGCCGGCCACGGCCTTGGCCAGCAGCGTTTTGCCCGTGCCCGGAGGGCCCACCAGCAGCACGCCCTTGGGGATATGAGCGCCCAGTTTGGTGTAGCGCTCCGGGTCGCGAAGGAACTGGACGATCTCCTCCAGCTCCTCCTTCTCCTCGTCCGCGCCGGCCACGTCCTTGAACGTGACCTTTTTGCCATCGGAGGGGATGTCCTGGATGCGGGCCTCGCCGAAGCGGGCCATTTTGTCGTTGACCGGGCCGCCCGCGCCGCCGTTCATGCGGGCCATGATGTTCATCAGCAATATGAACGCCAGGAAGGCCAGCACGTAGGGCAGCAGCGTTTGCAGCCAGTTGGTGGAGCTGCCGGGCTGGCAGTCGTAGCTCTCGAGGATGCCCGCGTCCACCTGCTGGGCGATGAGGCCGCCGAAGTCGTCGTAGAACGTATCGTAGCTATACAGCTGGCAGGTGAACATCGTGCCGTCCTGAAGCTGGCCGGTGAGGCGGGTGTCGCGGACGGACAGGGTCTTGACCTGCTGCTCCGTCAGGTACTGGCGGAGCTGACTGTATGGGATGTCGCCGGCGCGGGCGGAGTTGCTCATGGCATAGCTGACCAGCACCACCGCCAGCAGAACAAGGAGGAGTAAGATCCCCCGGGATTTTCTTCTTTCCATTTCCTATCCTTTCCTACCGTTACGCCACCCAGTGTACGCCCTGCCAGCTCTGGCTTGCGCCGATGGAGATGGCCAGGAGCACGCGGCTCTCCACCTTTTCCAGGGGGATATACGGCTGGCTGAAGGCGCGGCAGTCGTAAGAGCCGGGGCGGTTGTCGCCCATGAGGAAGATGTGGCCCTCCGGCACGTTAAACTCTGTGGGGCTGCTGTCGGTGACGCCCTGCTCGATGACGTAGCCCTCCGCCAGCTTCTCGCCGTTGACGTAGGTATAGCCGTCCCGGAAGGTGATATGGTCGCCGGGCAGGCCGATGACGCGCTTCACCAGCAGCTTGCCCAGCTCATCGCTGTAAAACGTGACGATGTCGCCCCGCTCCGGCGTGGGATCGGACACCACGAAGGGCAGCCGCCAGCCCAGGAGCAGGGACCTGGTGGGCAGGGTGGTCTCCATTGAGCCGCTGGGCACGTAGGCCAGCTGGAAGATGATGCGGAACAGCACGAACACCACCGCCAGGGTGATGACCATGTAGCCGTAGTCATCCCACAGCCTGCGGGCCTTGCTTTTCTGCGGCGCGTCGGGCTGGGGCGCGTCCTGGGGCAACTTGGCGGGGTGGTCGCCCTCCGGGCCGCCGGCCAAACGCTTGCCGCCTTTGTTTTGCATATAGTTCACTTCCTGTTCTGTATGGAAAGTCAGCCGCGCCTGCGGCGTGGGGAAACGGATTCCCACGCCAGTAACATCGGTCACTGGCTCGGAATGACACCGCTGCGCGGTGTTTGGGGTGGACAGAGTCCTCCGCCCCTACGGAGATGCACAAGAGGCGCGATCGTGTGACGGCGGGCGGGGTAGAACCCCGCCCCTACGGACGTACAACGAGAGTGCGGTGCAGCAGCGTCTCTCCCTCCGTCACGGCTTCGCCGTGCCACCTCCCTCACAGAGGGAGGCTTTATTTGCTGTATACTTCCGGCTTGAGGACGCCGATATAGGGCATATTGCGGTACTGCTGGCAGTAGTCCAGGCCGTAACCCACCACAAATTCGTCGGGGACGACGAAGCCGGCGTAGTCGGCGGTGATGGGCTTTTCACGGCGGGCGGGCTTATCCAGCAGGGTGGCGATGGTGATGGAGGCCGCGCCCTTGGTGATGAGGTAGTTCTTCAGGAAGGCCAGGGTGTTGCCGGAGTCCAGAATATCCTCCACGATGATGATGTTGCGGCCACTGATGTCGCGCTGGAGGTCGCGGGTGATCTGCACCACGCCGGAGGACTTGGTGGCGTTCTTGTAGGAGGAAACGCCGATGAACTCCAGCTCACTCTTGAGCTGGGTGGCGCGCACCAGGTCGGCCATGAAGATGAAGCAGCCGTTCAGCACGCCCACAAACATGGGGTTCTTATCCTTAAATGCCTCGTACAGCTGGTCGCCCATCTCCTGCACGCGGGCCTTGATCTCTTCCTCGGACAGCAGGACCTTCAGGATGTCCTGATCCATATTGCTCTTTGCCATTTCCATTATCCTCCGTTGTTCTGTGTGATGGTGATGTATATGGTGTGGCCGGCATCCGCCGGCAGGGCTTTCGTGTCAGTGCCCACCAGCCAGACGGCGGTGGGGCGGTCGTCCCGGCACAGGACGGGCCAGGCATCGCGCTGGGGCGGGGCGATGCCCCGGTCGGCCAGCAGACGCTTCAGGCTGCGCGGGCCGCGGCTTCCGGGGAGGGTCATGCGGTCGTCCCGCCGCCAGGGGCGGACGGTGAGCGGGCCGTCCTGTAGGGCCAGCGCACCGGGGACGGGCATACGGGTGACGGTGATGCGCCACGGGCCGAAGGTATTGTGCCCCTCTTGCAGGGGCTGGGGTTCAGGCGGCGCGGGAGGCAGGGTCAGGGACAGCGTGCCGCCGCGGCTGAGGGCCTGTGCGCCGCCGGGGAGGGACAGTGCGCCGCCGGTATGGCAGAGCTGCTCCAGCGCCCGGTAATGGGCGGCGGTGAAGTCCTTCTTTCCCACGGGCAGACGGGCCGCCAGCAATCGCAGCATACGGGGACGCAGCACCGGCGGCGCGGACAGCACCGCTTCGCAGGGGACGGACGTGCCGTCCGGCGGCAGCAGGGCGGCGGCCTGCGCGTCCAGATAGTCGTTCTCGGCACGCAGGATGTCCGCCGTATGGCAGATGTGGGCCGTCAGCTCCGGGTTGATGGCCGCCAGCTCCGGCCAGAGGGAGAGGCGCAGCCGGTTGCGGGCGTAGGACTGATCTAGGTTCGTCTCGTCGGTAACGTAGGTCAGGCCGTGGGCGCGGATATAGCTCTCGATGGCGGCGCGGGGGGTATCCAGCAGGGGGCGGATGATGCCATCCCGCACCGGGGGGATGCCGGAAAGGCCCTGCGGGCCTGTGCCCCGCAGGAGCTGGAGCAGCACCGTCTCCGCCTGATCCTCCCGGTGGTGGGCGGTGGCGATGAAGTCGGCGCGAATGGCCGAGGCGGTGCGGCGGAGGAAGTCGTAGCGGGCGCGGCGGCCCGTCTCCTCCACCGTCAGACCCCAGGCATCGCACAGGGCGTACACATCGGCCTTTTCGGTGTAGAAGGGCACGTCCAGCGACGCGCAGAGAGCGCGGACGAAATCCTCGTCCCGCTGGGCGGTGGGGCGCATCAGGTGGTTCAGGTGGGCGGCGGCCACGGCGAAGCCGCGCTCCTGCCCCAGATGGTGCAGGTAGTGCAGCAGGCACACGGAGTCTCGGCCTCCCGAGACGGCGCAGAGGATGAGGCCGCCGGTAGGCGGGAGCATACGCCACCGCTCCATCCAGGGCAGGGCGTTCAGGTCACTCATCTTCGTCGTACCGGGTCTCCAGCGTGCCGAAGGCGGTGTACTCCGGCATCCAGCGGAGCTCCACCTTGCCCGTCTCGCCGTGGCGGTTCTTGGCCACGATGCACTCGGCCACGTTGCGCTTTTCGGTGTCGCTGTTGTAATAGTCGTCGCGGTAGAGGAACATGACGATGTCGGCATCCTGCTCGATAGCGCCGGATTCGCGGAGGTCGGACAGCATGGGGCGCTTGTCCTCGCGCTTTTCGTTGGCACGGCTCAGCTGGCTCAGGCACAGGACGGGGACTTGCAGCTCCTTGGCCATGATCTTCAGCATACGGCTGATGTCGGACACGGCCTGCTGGCGGTTCTCGCCGGAGTAGCCCTTGCCGCCGGCGGAAGTCATCAGCTGGAGATAGTCGATGACCACCAGGCCCAGGTTGTCCAGGCGGCGGCATTTGGCGTTCATATCCGCCACGGTGAGCAGCGGGTTGTCGTCAATGCGGATGTCCATGCGGCTGAGGGAGGATGCGGCCTCGGCGATGCGCTGCCAGTCGCTCTCACGCAGGTTGCCGGTGATGAGGCGGGTGTTCTCCACCAGCCCCTCGCTGGCGATAAGGCGGGTGACGAGCTGCTCCTTGGACATTTCCAAAGAAAAGATGGCCACGGTCTTGCCGCTTTCACGGGCGGCGGACAGGGCGATGTTCAGGGCCATACTGGTCTTGCCCATGCCGGGACGGGCGGCCAGCAGCAGCAGGTCGGACTTGTTCAGGCCGTTGATCTTGCTGTCCACGGCGGAAAGGCCGGTGGACAGGCCCGGCAGCGTCTGACCGCCGGAGGCGGTGAGCTCCGCCAGGTGGCTCATCACATCGCCCAGCACCATACCCACCGTGACCATGCCCTGACCGCTGCGGCCACGGCGGATGGCGTAGATCTGCTGCTCGGCGGACTCCAGCATATCACCGGCGGTGCCTGTACCCTCCTGCACCATGGCGGTGATGCCCGCCGCGGCGGAGGCCACCTGACGCATGAGGGCCTTGTCCTGCACGATGCGGACGTATTCCATGACGTTGGCACTGGTGGGCGTGACTTCCATGAGCTGCACGAGATAGCTGCGGGTGGTGTCGGTATATAATCCGGCCTTTTCCAGCTCACCGGCCACGGTGACGCCATCGATGGGCTTGGAGTAGACGAACATCTGATAGATGGTCTCGAAGATCTCGCGGTTGGTGCGGAGATAGAAATCGGAGGCTTGCAGCTTATCCATCACGTCCTTGATGCAGTCCGCGTCGATGAGCATAGAGCCTAACACCGCCTGCTCCGCCTGGGTGGAGTGGGGCATCTGCATGGTCAGCAGCTGTTCATCTGCCATAGGTAAGCCTCCTTTTTGAGTGTTGGAGTTCCGCGCCTGCGGGCGCGGCGGGGCGATGCACCCCAAGGGTACTTGCTTCGCTGTGTGGGCATCGCCCCCTACGAAAGGACAAGGGGTGCGGCGCTTTTTGCTTATTTCTCCTCGATGACCAGGACGTAGACCGTGCCGCTGACCTCGTAGCCCAGCTTGGCCTTGACCTCGTAGCTGCCGAAGCTCTTGATGGGCTGATCCAGCACCAGCTTCTTGCCGTCCACCGTCAGGCCGTACTGGGCCTGGAGCGCGTCGGCGATGGCCGCGCCGGTGACAGCGCCGAACAGCTTGCCGCCCTCGCCGCCCTTGGCGGTGATCTTCACCTGGCAGGCCTTCAGCTTCTCGGCGATGGCCTGGGCCTCCGCCTTGGCCTCGGCATCGGCCTTGGCCTTGGCCTTGGCCTGGAGCTTCATGGTGTTCACCGCGTCGGCGGTGGCCTCCACGGCCAGGCCCTTGGGGATGAGGAAATTGCGGGCGTAGCCCTCGGCGGCCTCGATCATCTGGCCCTTCTTGCCCTTGCCCTTCACGTCCTGCTTCAAAATAATCTTCATAACAGTATATCTCCTTTTCTGTCAGTTTTCAAAATAGCGGTCGATGGCCTCCAGCAGCCTGGCCTTGGCCTCCTCCACGGTGATGTTGTCGGCCTGGCCGCCGGCGGTGGTGGAGTTGCCGCCGCCGCCCAGCGCCTCCAGGATGACCTGGACGTTGACCTCGCCCAAAGAGCGGGCGGACATATACACGCCGTCACCCTTTTTATAGAGGACGAAGCTGGCGCGGATGCCCTTGAGGGTCAGCAGCTCATCGGCGGCCTTGGCGGCGGTGACGCGGTCGCACTCCTCGTCCAGTGCCACCACGGCGATGTCGTCACGGTACAGCTCCGCCTGACGGATGATGGCGTAGCGGGCGATCATGGAGTTCAGGTCGCCCTGGAACATACGCTGCACGTCCTGGGTGTCCGCACCCAGACGGCGGAGGTAGGCGGCGGCCTCGAAGGTGCGCCCGCCGGTACGGTTGGTGAAATTCTTGGTATCCAGCACGATGCCGGCCAGCAGGGCCTCGGCCTCGCACTTGAGCACATCGCCGGGCTCGACCAGGTACTGCATCAGCTCCGTGACCAGTTCACTGGCGGAGGAGGCGTAGGGCTCGTGGTAGTTCAGGGCCATCTTCTCGATGTAGCTGCTGCCCCGGCGGTGGTGGTCGATGACGGCCACCCGGTTGCACGTCTCCAGCATCTGTTCGGATTCCACGCTCTCGGGGCGGTTGGTGTCCACCACCACCAGCAGCGCGCCGGGCTGGCATTTCAAAAAGGCATCCGGCCCGGAAATGGTGACGCCGTTGTACTCCGGCTGCTGGGCCAGGCGGCGCAGGATGGGGTGGGCGGCGTTGTTCTCCGTGTCGATGACGATCTGGCAGGGCTTACCCCGCTTGCGGGCGATGGCGCAGATGCCAGCCTCCGCGCCCAGGCAGTCCATGTCGGCGTACTTGTGGCCCATGACGTAGACCTGCTTGGCCTCGTCCATCAGTTCACCCAGGGCGTTGGCCATGACCCGGGATTTGACCTTGGTGCGCTTTTCGGTGCTCTTGCTGCGGCCACCATAGAACTCGAAATTCGTTCTGTCCTTCACCACGGCCTGATCGCCGCCGCGGCTGAGGGCCATTTCCAGCGCCAGGGAGGCATTTTTGAACAGCTGCTCGAAGCTGTCCTCGTCACGGCCCACGCCGATGGACAGCGTGGCGGACACGCCCTCGCCGGCCTGCACCTGACGCACCTTTTCCAGCACGTCAAACTTGCTCTCGATATAGCCGGCGTAGTCCTTCTCCTCAAAGAGGAAGAGGTATCGGTCGCGGTCGTAGCCCAGCAGCAGGCCGCCGGAATCCGCCGCCCAGCCGTTGAGCTGCTCCTCCAGCGCGGCCTGGAGGGCGGAGCGCTTGTTCTCCGGGCAGGCCTTGGTCAGCTCGTCGTAGTTGTCGATCATGAGGATGGCCACGAGGGGTCGGGTCAGCTCCAGCGTCTGGCGCATCTCCTCCTTCTCCGTGACATCCATCCAGTAGGTGGTGGCCAGGGTGGGCTGCTCGGTGCTGTTGTCCTCCGGGCGGCCCAGTGCGCCGAACACGCGGTAGATACGGTCGTTCCAGCGCAGCAGGTCGGGGTACTCCTGCTTGCCCTCCAGCAGCCAGCGGTAGCTGAAATCGGGGATGACGGTGTCCACCGCCGTCTCGAAGATCTTGTCCTTTTGGGTGGTCAGGGACAGGAACATATCGTTGCACCAGAGGATCTCGCTGGTGTTCACGTCAAAGACCAGCATGGGCAGCGGCGCGTAGAGCATATTGCTGGAGCGGGCGGTGTCCATGCCGCCGGACACGCGGTCCATATACTGGCGGACGGAGGCCTGGGCCATCTTCGTGCGGCTGCGGCCCACCAGGATCACCAAAATCGCCACCAGGCCCTCCGCCACCGCCAGCAGCGGCTCGAAGGGGGCAAAGCGAAGATCGGAAGAGCGGTTCAGCAGGAATGCCGAGACCG
>USNH01000027.1 GCA_900556015.1 uncultured Eubacteriales bacterium
GAATGACTCAATCATATCTCTATAGAAAAATAGACTTTGGCCAGTTACTGTCAAAAACCAAGAAAGTAATCAATGACAACAAAGCAAGTTATGAAGCTGAGTTGACTTTATTAGTGAAGAACCATGCTGAAACAGAAGCCCGCATCAAACGACTGGTGGAATCTCTGTCCGTTGCCAGCGAGACCTCGGCCAAATACGTCATGGAGCAGATCGATGAGCTGCACCGGCAGAGCGAACAGGAGCAGACAAGAATTGCTGAATTGGAAAAGCTTGCTAGGCAGAGTAATGCTCTGAGCCAAAATCTATTTTTCTATAGAGATATGATTGAGTCATTCGCCGACACGGTGGATTCGACTACTATTGAAGAACGGCGTCGCCTGCTGCGTACTATCGTCAAAAAAGTGGTTTGGGACGGCAAAAACGTCTATGTATACCTCTTTGCGGAGGATGGAGAGCTGAATTTGCCGTCCATAGGGCAGCTTATGTGTCCGTCAGGAGAGGATAGCGAATGAGATCCTGATGTATTTCCGTTCGCAGCGGAAATTACAGGGGGAGGTGTCGCTGAACGAGACGCTGGACACCGGGCCGGAGGGCGACGCGCTGTGTCTCAGCGATGTGGTGGGCGAGGAGGACACCATGCTGGAGCAGCTCCACGACAAGGAGAACCGGCTGCTGATCCGGCGGCTGGTGGCGGAGCTGCTGACACCCCGGGAGGCGGACATCATCCGCCGGCGCTATGGGCTGGATGGCCGCCTGCCCCAGACGCAGCGGCAGGTGGCCGCCGTGTATCACATCTCCCGCTCCTACGTGTCGCGGCTGGAGAAAAAGGCGCTGGGCAAGCTGGAGGAGGCTCTGCGGGAGCACATATAGCGGGTTCTTAATGTCCCCGCGCCGCCATGTATAAGAGTTTTCTCTTTCGGCAAGAATTTTTATGCGCTCCTCCCTATTGTCTTTCCCGCCGCCGCTTGCTATACTTATCATGTATTACTATGAACTGCCCGGAGGAATTGCTTTACATGAGAAATTTCAAGTGCTCCATCGCCGATATGCGTAAGCGCATCTTTGCCGAGGTGGCCAAGCTGGCCTATGAGGGCGGCGACTACCGGCGCATGGAGCAGCTGCCCTATGAGATCGTACCCGGCGAGGTGGGCAACCATCGGGATTCCATTTTCCTGGAGCGGGCCATTGTGGGCGAGCGCATCCGTTTGGCCATGGGCCTGCCCCTGCGCTCCGTGGCGGAGCACTCCGTCCTGTCCGACGGCGTGGAGGAGAGCGCCATCGCGGAGAAGTACTATGACCCGCCCCTGGTCAACATCATCAAGTACGCCTGCAACGCCTGCACCCCCACCCACTATCAGATCACCGACGCCTGTCAGGGCTGTTTGGCACGGCACTGTCAGAACGCCTGCCCCAAGGGTGCTATCGACATAGACCGCACGGGCCGGGCGTGCATCGACCAGGAGAAGTGCATCAAGTGCGGCAAGTGCCGGGACGCCTGCTCCTACCACGCCGTCATCAAGTTCACCCGGCCCTGTCAGGAGGCCTGCGGCATGAACGCCATCACCAGCGACGAGTATGGCCGGGCCTGCATCGACCAGGACAAATGCGTCAGCTGCGGTATGTGCCTGGTGAACTGCCCCTTCGGCGCGATCGTGGATAAGGGCCAGCTGTTCCAGCTCATCCACGCCCTGCGGCAGGGTGACAAGGTGGTGGCCGTCATCGCCCCGGCGTTTTGGGGACAGTTCGGCGACAGCGTCACACCCGGTCAGATCAAGGCCGCCATGCAGCAGCTGGGGTTCGCCTCGTTGGAGGAGGTGGCCATCGGCGCAGACCTGTGCGCCGTGGAGGAGGCGGAGGAGTTCCTCCGGGTCGTGCCGGAGAAGCAGCCGTTCATGGCCACGTCCTGCTGCCCCGCCTGGTCGGTGATGGCCAAGAAGGAGTTCCCCGGCTTCGCGCCCTATATCTCCATGACCATGACGCCCATGGTGCTGACGGCGCGGCTGCAAAAGCAGAAAGACCCCAACTGCCGCGTGGCGTTTATCGGCCCGTGCGCCGCCAAGAAGCTGGAGGCCAGCCGCCGCAGCGTCCGCAGCGATGTGGATTTCGTCATCACCTTTGAAGAGCTGCGGGGGATGTTCGAGGCCAAGGCCATCGATTTTTCCAAAATCCCCGACCTGCCCTCCCACTATGAGGCCTCCGCGCCCGGCGTGGGCTTCGCCGCCGGCGGCGGCGTGGCCAAGGCCGTGGAGGCGGTCATACACCAGCTGCACCCGGAGGTGGAGGTAAAGACCGTGGCCGCCGAGGGACTGAACGAGTGCCGTAAGATGCTCCGCATCGCCCGCACCGGCAAGTACGATGGCTACCTGCTGGAGGGCATGGCCTGCCCCGGCGGGTGCATCGCCGGAGCGGGGACGGTACAGCCGCCGGAGCGCTCACGGCGCAACCTGGAGCGCTATAAGGCCGCCGCGCCCATGGCCAATCCCATGGAGTCGCCCTACATGGAGGACATCCACCTGCTGTACGAGGACCCGGACGAATGGGATCGGGTGGGCCGCCACTGACGGCGAAATGTGCCGTTTCCGCAGTTTTCCTGTCGTTTTATGCAGACGCGCCCATTTTTGACAGCGCGCTGTGGTAGAATAACACTATCACAATTCGTTTCATCTGCACAGCGCAGCGCTGCTTCACGAAGAAAGGGGTAGATCCGCATGACAAAGATGGGTAGACTGAAAAAGGGCGACATCTTCAACCGCATCGCCTACGAGCTGTTCGGCGTCAAGATCGGTGAGGACGAGGAGGTCGTGCCTTCCGCCGGCGTGGCCGCCAAGCAGGACGGGAAGCATCCCGCGGCGCAGAAGCCCGCGCCTGTCGTCCCCGCGCCTGAACCCGTGAAGCCCGCCCCGGCGGTGGCCACCACCTATATCGCACCCGGCACGGAGCTGACCGGCACGCTGAAGACCGACAGCAACGTGGAGATCTGCGGCAAGTTCGAGGGCGACATCATCAGCACCGGCACGGTGCTGCTCCGTGCGGATCACCACGGCAACGTCACCGCCAAGCAGCTGGAGCTGAACGGCAAGTCCATGCAGGGCGACGCCACCGTCAGCGACGCTATGACCATCGGCGAGGGCTCTGTCATCACCGGCAACCTGGTGGTGGGCACGCTGATCTGCCGCGGTATTATCAACGGCGATGTGCAGTGCTCCGGCGATGTGACGCTGGGCAAGACCGCCCGCGTCACCGGCAACATCCAGGCTGCCACCATCACCATGGAGAAGGGCTGCTCCGTCAAGGGCAACATTACCGTGAGCTGAAAAAGGAATATACAAGCAAAGGGAGACGGCGAAGGCCGTCTCCCTTTTGTTCTTTACTCCCGGCCCAGCGCCACCCGGTAGTAGTCCCGGGCGATGAGCTGCTGGGCGTAGTTGTATTGCAGCGCCACGATGTTGTTGACGCGGCTGACGTAGTCCCCCTCCACCGTCACGCCGGGGCGGGCGTTGAACGTCCGGGTGGTGGCCTCGAACACGCCTGCCGCCGTGGCCCAGCTGTTGCCGGAGGAGGTGGGCAGGATCACCAGCGGGATGCTCCCCGATGCGCTGCCCGCATCGTAGTCCTTGTCCAGCACGTCCCGGCCCGACAGAAGGCGGGAGTCGTATTCCAGGCCGAACAGGTTGCTCAGGGTGGGCACGATGTCCACGGCGGAACAGGGCTCTGTCACCGTTACGGCGTTCTCCATGCCGCCGCACCACAGCACCAGGGCGTTGCGGTAGCGGTCGGTGTCACGCTCGGAGTCCACCACGCCCCGCAGCTCGTTGTAGTAGTCCGTCTCCGGCTCGGCCAGCAGGTAGGGGTAGTGGTCGGCGCTCATACAGATCACCGTGTCCTCCGCGATGCCCGCCGCCTCCAGATGCTCCAGCAGGTAGGTCAGGGCGTTCTCCAGTTCCAGATTGGCGGCCACGTAGGCCTGCACCTGGGTGGAGGCGTTGGGATAGGCCGCCTGGGCCTTGGCCCGGTTCTTGGCCGCCATGGCGTGACCCCAGCCGTAGCTGCCGTGGCCGCTGACGGTCATGTAGTACACGTGGAAGGGCGTGCCGTCTGACACGTAGCCATCGATGTAATCGCCAATGGTGTTCTGCACCATCTCCAGGTCGGAGTAGGGCCACGAGCCGTCCTCCGTCATCGTAAGGCCGCTGCCCACGCCCTGATAGTCGTAGCCCAGGTTGGGGTGGGTCTTGTCGCGGTTATAGTAATTGTAGATGTTGTCGTGGTACGCGCCGGTACGGTATCCCAGCGCCCGCAGCTGGTTGCCCAGGGCGAAGGGCATATCATCGTTGGCCGAGGCGTAGAAGCTGACGTTGCTCCCTACCCAGGTGGGCAGCAGGCCGGTCATCACTGCGTACTCGCCGCCGGTGGTGGACTGTCCCCAGCCGGGCTGGTAGTAGTTTTCGCACACGAAGCCCTCGTGGGTCAGCTTATACAGCGTGGGCGTCAGCTCCCGGCTGATGAACCAGGGGGAGAACGCCTCCGCCGTGATGAGCACCAAATTCTTGCCTTGGAACAGGCCGGTGTACTCGTTCTTCTTGGAGGGCGTCAGGCTGCCGAAATACTGGGCCATGCTCCGCAGCGCGCTGTCGGACGCGCTGTCCGCCAGGGCCTGGAAGTCGATGTCCAGCGCGTTATAGCCGTACTCCACCGGCGGGTCATCGGGCGTGTCATCCGGCTCGTCCTCTTGCGTGGGCAGCTCCAGCTTGGGCTGGGGCGTGCCGAACAGGGCGTATTCCGCCTCCAGCCGCACCGCCGTGTGCAAGCCGAACTGGGACACCGCCGCGTCGGTTTGAAAATTGTAGGTGTAGCTGTCGCCGTATGTGCCCCAGCGGGCCAGCCCTTCGCCGATAAGCAGGAAGATGACGCTGACCGCCGTGACGAACAGCAGCGACCATTTGCTCATGCGGTGCTCCGTGACGATGCGCTTACGCAGCAGGATGCACAGCGCCAGCGGCAGCAGCGCCGCGATGATGAACGGCAGGCGCTGGGCCACGATGCCGGGTATGGTGCTGCCGAAGCCCGTGACCACGTTCCCCGTCATGGTGCAGATGAAGCCCACGGAAAAATAGGACTTGAAATAGCTGCGGCAGCAGTACTCTACGCACAGCAGCAGCGTCCACAGCGCCGTGACGACCAGCATCAGCACCTGGGCCAGCCTGCGGTTGTGCAGCAGGTTCACCAGCAGACTCAGCAGCAGTCCCGTGGCGATGGAGAACAGCACGACCATCACCAGCGTGCCGCGGAAGAAGGCGTTCTGCGTGTCGAAGGCGCGGAGCAGCAGCTCGTGGTACAGCAGCGCCAGGGGGAAGAATATCCAGTTCAGCGGCCCTCGCGGCATGGTGGATGTGTCCAGCCGGGAGGACGCGGTTCTTTGGGTCGTTTCTTTCATACCTTACGCCGTATCGCTTACTCGATGGCCACGATATAGTAGTACACAGGCTGGCCGCCGGGCAGGGCGGTGATCTCCGCGCCGGGGCAGCGGCTCTGGAAGATGGCGGAGGCCTGCTGAGCCTGGGCCTCGTCCACGCCCTCGCCGGTGTAGACGGTGATGAACTCCGCGTCCTTGTCCGCCGCCACCTGGGCCAGCTTCTCCAGCAGGGCATCCAGGCTGCGGTCCGTGCCCAGCAGCTTGCCGTCACACAGGGCCAGATAGTCGCCCTCGTTGATGGCGAAGCCGTCAAAGTCGGAGTTCCGGGCGGCGTAGGTGATCTGCGCGGTGGTGACGTGCTCCGCCGCCGCCGTCATGGCCGACAGGATGGACTGAGGGTCGTTGTCCTCCGGGTCTACGGCCATCATGGCGGAGATGCCCTGGGGCACGGTGGCGGTGGGGACGACGATGACCTCTTTTTCAGACAGGCCCACGCACTGCTGGGCCGCCATGATGATATTCTTGTTGTTGGGCAGGACGAACACCACCTCGCTGGGGGTACGGTTCACCTCCCGGAGGATGTCGTCGGTGGAGGGGTTCATGGTCTGACCGCCGGACACGATGCGATCCACGCCCAGGTCGCGGAACACCTCCGCCAGCCCGTCGCCGGCGCACACCGCCAGGAAGCCGTACCGTTTCTCCGGCGCGGCCACGGCGCAGGCGCTGTTTTCCAGCTCCTCCTCGATGGCGTCCAGGTCATCGGTGCTTTGGGCCTTCTTGCCTGCCGCCAGGTCAGCGGCCTGGGTACGCATATTCTCGATCTTGGCCAGCTCCAGCGTGCCGTACTTCTGCGCCTCGTTCAGGGCGTCGCCGGGGGTGTCGGTATGGACGTGGACCTTGAAGGACTCATCGTCCTCGCCGATGACCAGGCTGTCGCCGATGCTGCCCAAGTAGGCCCGCAGGCCGTCCAGGGGCTTGTCGGACGTTTTGCGGACGATGAACACGGTGTCGAAGGCGAAGGTGATGTCCTCGTCGCCGATGGCGGCGAAATCGGCCTTCTCCTCCGCCGTCTCGTCCACCTCAGGGACGGCCTCGCCCCGCAGGGAACGGAGCATACCCTCCAGGATGATGAGGTAGCCCTTGCCGCCAGCATCCACCACACCGGCCTTTTTCAGCACCGGGTTCATCTCAATGGTCTCCGCCAGGGTGGTGTAGCCGGTCTTGATGGCTTCCTCCAGCACGTAGGCGGCATCGTTCCGCTCTCCGGCGGCCTCCAGCGCCCGCTGGGCTGCCAGCCGGGAGACGGTGAGCACCGTGCCCTCGGCGGGCTTCATCACCGCGCCGTAGGCGGTGCTGACACCCTCCTGCATGGCCGATGCCAGCTGTGCGCCGTCGGCTTCGGTCAGCCCCTTGAACACCTTGCTCATGCCCCGGAACAGCAGGGACAGAATAACGCCGGAGTTGCCCCGGGCACCCCGGAGCAGGCCGGAGGCCGTGACCTTGGCGGCCTCGTCCACGGTGGCGGGCTGGACTTTACGCAACTCGGCCACGGCGGTCTGGATGGTCAGGGACATATTCGTGCCCGTGTCGCCGTCCGGCACGGGAAACACGTTCAGGTCGTTGATGGCTTGCTTTTGCTGTGCGATGCAGGCGGCGCCGAAGGCGACCATATCCTTGAAAGCGCCGCCGCTGATCCTATCTGTCATGTTGCTTCTCCTTCCGGGCGCGTCACACCGTGACGGAATCCACGCAGACGTTCACCGCCTTGACGGTGACGCCGGTGTTGAGGTTGACCACATATTTGACCTCGCCCATGATGGAGCGGCAGACTGTGGCGATGTTGACGCCGTTTTCCACGACGATGTGCAGCTCGATGGACACCGTGCCGTCGTCGTTATATGTGACCTTCACGCCCTTGCTCATGGCCTCGGGGCGCAGGAGATGCACCAGGCCATCGGTCATGCTGCGCTGGGCCATGCCCTTCACGCCGAAGCAGTTGGTGGCCGCCGCGCCGGTGATGGTGGTGAATACCGCACTGCTGATGGTGATCTCACCCTGACCGGTTTGAACCTTAATCATAGCTATCTCCCTTTCTATAGACTGCCGCCAAGGCGGCATAAGGACAATAATATAGATTATTATATACTATTTGTCCACCAATAACAAGCAGAATATTATTAACAAATCTCTTAACAATTTCCCCGGCGGACGCCGAAGGCCCCCGTTGGCCGGGCGGTGCGATACCGTCCGGCCAACGGGGGCCTTGATTTTCAGCAGACGCCGTCCAGCAGGGCGGCCACCTGGCCGGGGGCGCAGCAATTCATATGGGCCAGCTTGTTCCGGCACTCGTGGAGGAATCGGATCCGCTCCCGGTCCGCCTCCTCCGGGATATACAGCATGCGATAGTCCCCGGACACCCTGCAGCGCATCATATAGCACAGGGTCCCCAGCTCCACCTCCGCCGGGTCGGTCACTGCCGCGCCGAACTGCTCCACATGGTTCTCCTGCAGCGCTTCTTCGATGGAGTCGTTCCATTTTTCGATCAGCTTCTGGCGCTCCAGCTCGATCAGAGGGAACAGGACCTGGATCTGGGCGGTCCAGATCCGGTGCCACAGCTCGGCGGTGCCGCCGGTCCGGAGGTACCGCAGGGGATGGTCCGAGCCGTCCTCCGCGCCCCGGCGGTCGAAATCTCCCTGCCGGTCAATGCGCTGCAGGCCGTCCACCGCCGTCTCGCTCCGGAAATCCACCTGTTTCAGCAGCATTGCGGACAGCTCCGCGTCCGTTCCGCACACCGAGGCCGCCGCCGCAGCGATATAGCGCTTCCAGTCGGTGGAATACGAACTTTCATCCATGATGAAGCTGTTGAATTGCTGAACGTCATAGCTACTGACGCAGTCGTCAAAGTCGATGGACTGAATATACCGGGAATCCCCGGAGGTGAAATTCCCGTGAACCTCCAGCACGAACAGCCCGTCCGCCGCACTTCTGGGGGAAAAGCCCCGGCAGAAGCTGAGCCATTTTCCGGCGGTCCGCTGGTCCAGTCCCTTCACCCAGATGATGCGGTTTTTGATGACATTCCTGTCGGAAATGTAGTCCTGGATGCTGATCCGGGATTTTTCGCGGTAGCCCGTCCGGATGGACGAGGACGCGTAGGTCTGGAGGATGAAGCGGCCGGGCTCCTGATCGGTGGGGTTGTTGTCCAC
>USNH01000028.1 GCA_900556015.1 uncultured Eubacteriales bacterium
ATCTGGAGGTGGCCAGCGAGTTCATCGCCATGGCCGCTCACCTGGTGTACATCAAGACCCGCATGCTGCTGAATCTGGAGGACGAGGAAGCCCAGAGCGAGATGGACGCCCTCATCAAGTCCCTGGAGGAGCGCAAGCGGGGAGAAGCCTACGCGAGGGTGCGGCTGCTGTCGGAGCGGTTAGCGCCGCTGGGTGAGTTCGGGCGGAGTATTCTGACCCGTCCGCCTGAGCCTATGGAGCGGGGCAAGATCTTCGAGTATGACCAGGAGCCGGCGGACCTGATACTGGCCATGGAGGAGGTCACGGACCGGCGGGGCGCGCCGGAAGCGCCGCCGCTGAGGGCCTTCGACGAGATCGTGAAGCGTGAGCCGTACCCGGTGGAGAACAAGGCGAAGGAGATCATCCGGCGGCTGCGGCTGGGGGGCATTACCCGGTTTCTGCTGCTGTTCCGGGGGAGCAAGTCCCGCAGCGAGCTGGTGGCCACGTTCATGGCGGTGCTGGAGCTGTGCCGGAACAATCTCATCCGGCTGGCGGGCGCTGACCGGGACTGCACCGTGGCCTGCGAGGAAGGCGTGACGGAGGAGACCACATACGACCTGACGTAAGGGGAAACAGATACATGGATACACTGGAAATGAAAGAGATCGAGGCTGCCGTGGAGGGCATTCTGTTCGCCTCCGGCGAGCCGGTGGGCGTGGAGCGCATCTGCGTGGCGCTGGATATGGACCGGCAGACGGTAGAGATGGTCTTGCAGCGCTTGCAGGACTATTACAGCTACGAGCGGCGGGGCATCCGGCTGCTGCGGATGGAGGACAGCTGGCAGCTGTGCTCCGCGCCGGAGTACGGAGAGCAGATACGCCGGGCCTTTGAGATACGCAAGCCCGCCAAGCTGAGTCAGCCGGCGCTGGAGGTGCTGACCATCATCGCCTACTACCAGCCCACCACAAGGGCCTATGTGGATCAGATACGGGGCGTGGACAGCTCTTACACCGTGGGGCTGCTGCTGGACCGGCATCTCATCGAGGAGTGCGGGCGCCTGCAAGTGCCGGGACGGCCTCGGCTGTATCGGACGACCCAGGCGTTTCTGCGGGCGTTCCACCTGCGTTCGCTGGAGGAGCTGCCCCAGCTGCCGGGCATGGAGGCGGACGGACAGCTGCGGCTGGACGAGGATGGGCTTTTGCAGGAGATGGCGGAGGAATAACGCGGGAGAGAAAGGGGAGAGCGCATGACGGCGGTATACATCATATTGGCCATCGCGGCGGCGCTGTTCCTGCTGTCGCTGCTGCGTGTGGGCGTACACATCGCGTTCGGTGACGAGCTGCGGGTGACGGCGCTGGCCGGGCCGGCCAGGATACAGGTGCTGCCCAAGCCGGACAAGCCCAAGAAGGAGAAAAAGCCCAAGAAGGAAAAGCCGGCCAAAGAGAAAAAGCCGGAGGACGGAAAGAAAAAGGAAAAGAAGCTGTCGCTGACGGCGGAGGACATCCGCACGGTGCTGCCGGCGGTGTGGGAGTCGCTGAAAAAGGGACTGGGAACGACACGGCGGCGGCTGCGGATCGAGCCGATGCGGGTGTCGGCGGTGCTGGCCGGGGCGATCGACCCGGCGGGCGCGGCGGAGCTGTATGGGTACATCAACGCGGGGATGTGGACGGTGATGCCCCAGCTGGAGAAGCTGACGCGGATGCCCGACCCGCGGATACACACGGAGATCGACTTCGACGCATCGGACACGAAGGTCAGCGGAGAGGTGGGCCTGAGCTTCCAGATACGGGACTTCTTCGCCATCGGCTGGGCCTTCGCCAGGCCGCTGCTGCGGTGGTTCATGGCCATGCGGAAGCGGAAAAAGGCGGCGATAAGGGCCAAGGCCGCGGAGGAGAGAGCGGCGGCAAGAGACGAGCATCAGGCGTCCGAACAGGGCGCGGAACATACGACAACTTGAGACAAAAGGAGAACGAAGCATGGATATGACCGAAAAGAAGAACGATCTGAAGAGCTTGATGGCGGAGTCTATGGAGAAGGTCAAGGAGATGGTGGACGCCAACACCATCGTGGGCGAGCCCATCACCACGCCGGACGGCGTGACGCTGATCCCCATCTCCCGGCTGAGCTACGGCTTCGGCTGCGGCGGCGGTGACTACGGCAAGAACGGGTCGTCCGGCGCAGGCTGCGGCGCGGGCGTGCGGGTAGAGCCCATGGCCTTTTTGGTGGTCAAGGGCGGCGTGACCCGGATGCTGCCGGTGGGCACGCCGGCCATCACCACGGTGGATCGGGTCATCGAGCTGGTGCCCGAGCTGTTCGACCGGGTGGAGGGTTTGGTAGAGAAAAAACGCGGCAAGGCGGATTTCTAAGTCCGGCGGAACGTGAATAGACTGACGGTATCTGTGAGACGAGGAGGGGCGCTATGGCCCGGCGGATACTGGCGGCGCTGTGCGCCGCGGTCAGTCTGATATGCTGCTTACCCGCTGTGGCGGAGGCCATGGAGGTCTCCGCCACGGCGGCTGTCCTAATGGACGCGGACAGCGGCAGGCTGCTGTACGAAAAGAACGGCGGCAGGCGGATGCTCATCGCCAGCACCACCAAGCTGATGACGGCGCTGGTGGCGCTGGAGCAGGGCGACTTGCAGCGGGAGATCACCGTGACGGGCAGTCACATGGCGGAGGGCTCGTCCATGTATCTGCGGCCCGGGGAGAAACTGACGCTGGAGACGCTGCTGTACGGGCTGCTGCTGTGCTCCGGCAACGACGCGGCGCTGGCGGTGACGGACTGCATGGGCGGGCTTGCACCCTTTGTGGAGCGGATGAACGAGAAGGCGGCGGAGCTGGGCATGGAGCATACCTGCTTCGCCAATCCCAACGGGCTGGACGACGAAAACCACTACTCCACGGCGGAGGACATGGCCCGGCTGGCCGCGGCGGCCATGGAAGAGCCGGTGCTGCGGCGGATCGCGTCCACCAAAACGGCCCGCGTGGGCGGGCGCACCATGACGAACCACAACAAGCTGCTGGGCCGGGTGGAGGGCTGCGTGGGCCTGAAGACCGGGTATACCAGGGCGGCGGGCCGGACGCTGGTGTCCTGCGCGGAGCGGGATGGCGTGCGTCTGGTGGCGGTGACATTACAGGACGGCGACGACTGGAACGACCACGCGGCGCTGTATGACCGGGGCTTTCGGGTAATGCGCCCGGTGAAGGCGGTGGAACGCGGACTGCGCTGTGCGCTGGCGCAGACGGCACAGGGAGGAGAGACATGACCGAGCGGGTACAAAAGCTGATCGCCGCCGGGGGCTTGTGCTCCCGCAGGACGGCGGAGGCGTGGATCGAGGCGGGCCGCGTCACCGTCAACGGCCATCGTATAGCGCTGGGCGACAGGGCGGATCCGGACACCGACATCATCAAGGTGGACGGACGCGCCGTGAACGCCCGCGCCCGCAAGGTCTATCTGATGCTCCACAAGCCCCGGGGCTTTGTCACCACGCTGTCCGACGAGCGAGGACGGCGGACGGCGGCGGAGCTGGTACGGGGCTGCGGCACGCGGGTTTACCCGGTGGGGCGGCTGGACAGGGACTCCGAGGGGTTGCTGCTGTTTACCAACGACGGCGCGCTGGCCCAGCATTTGCTGCACCCCAGTCATCAGGTGGACAAGGTGTACGAGGTGACGGTGACGGGCGGCCTGACCGGCGCGGCATCGCGGCTGGCCGCCGTGGACGAGTTGGACGGCGAGGCCATCGTCCCCGCCCAGGTGCGGGAGCTGTCCCGCACGGGGGAGAAGGCCGTGCTGGAGGTCATCATCCACCAGGGCAAGAAGCGGCAGATACGCCGTATGTGCGCCCGGGTGGGGCTGGAGGTGGCGCGGCTGAAGCGGGTGGCCGAGGACGGCCTGACGCTGGGCGACCTGCCCTGCGGCCACTGGCGGTATCTGACCGGCGAGGAGCTGGACATCATCAAAGGAAGCGACAGACATGAGTAAGAGCGTATTGCAGACCATCCGGGCCGGGATGGATTCCTTTTCCAAGGGACAAAAGCGCATCGCGGCGTTTATTTTGGACAACTACGACCGGGCGGCGTTCATGACGGCGGCCAAGCTGGGCGAGACAACGTCGGTGAGCGAGTCCACGGTGGTGCGGTTCGCCGCCCAGCTGGGCTATGACGGCTATCCCGATATGCAGAAGGCGCTGCAGGAGCTGATCAGGGGACGGCTGACCTCCATCCAGCGCATTCAGGTGTCCAGGGATCAGATGACCGGGTCGGACATTCTGGGCAGCGTGATGCAGCGGGACATGAACGGCATCCACGACGTGATCGAGCGGCTGGACCGGGTGGAGTTCGAGCGGGTGGTGGACAAGCTGCTTCACGCCAAGCACATTTACATACTGGGTGTGCGCTCCTCGTCCTTTTTGGCCGGGTATCTGAATTTTTACCTGCACCTGATCTTCAAGAACGTGACGCTGGTGCAGAGCAGCGCCGCCGGCGAGATCTACGAGCAGCTGGTCCATATCGGGCCGGGGGACGTGCTGGTGAGCATCAGCTTTCCCCGGTACTCCAAAATGGCCATTCACGCCGTGGAGTTTGCACGCCGCCGGGGCGGCGACGTGGTGGCGGTGACGGACAGCCCCATGTCACCCATGTATAAAATGGCGTCGGCCTCGCTGCTGGCGTCCAGCGATATGATCTCCTTCGTGGACTCCATGGTCGCGCCGATGAGCCTGCTGAACGCGCTGATCCTGGCTGTGGGCCAGCAGCGGCGGGACGAGCTGTCCGCCACGCTGGCGGAGATGGAGCAGGTGTGGTCGAAGTACAGCATCTTCGGGAAAGAGGACGATGAGTAAGAATATTGTGGTCATCGGCGGCGGCGCTGCCGGTCTGATGGCGGCCATCACGGCGGCCCGGCAGGGCGCGGCGGTGACGCTGCTTGAGCCCAACGAACGGCTGGGCAAAAAAGTGAATATCACCGGCAAGGGCCGGTGCAACGTGACCAACGACTGTGACCGTGACACGCTGCTGGGGAACATCCCCGGCAACGGGCGGTTTTTATACAGCGCGCTGACCCGGTTCACGCCGCGGGACACCATGGCGTTCTTCGAGGGGCTGGGTGTGCCGCTGAAGGTGGAGCGGGGCAACCGGGTGTTCCCGGTGTCCGACAGCGCGTTCGACATCACCAACGCTCTGGAGCGGGAGCTGAAGCGGCTGCGGGTGCGCTGGGTGCGCGACCGGGCCGTGGACATCGTGACGGCGGACGGCGCGGTGCGGGCCGTGACAGGGGAGAAGGGGACGTATCCGGCGGAGGCGGTCATCGTGGCCACCGGCGGCGTGTCCTATCCCGGCACTGGCTCTACCGGCGACGGCTACCGGCTGGCGGCGGCGGTGGGACATACCATCGTGCCGCCCAGGGGTTCGCTCGTGCCGCTGGAGAGCGAGGACGGCGACTGCGCCGCCATGCAGGGCCTGAGTCTGCGGAACGTGGAGCTGACGGTGCTGAACGGGAAGGGCAAGCCGGTGTTCCGGGAGTTCGGCGAGATGCTGTTCACCCATTTCGGCGTGTCCGGGCCGCTGGTGCTGTCCGCCAGCGCCCACCTGCGGCGGTGGGACAAGGAGCAGTACCGGCTGTCCATCGACCTGAAGCCGGCGCTGGACGAGCAGAAGCTGGAGGCCCGGCTGCTGCGGGACATCGGCGAGAATCCCAACCGGGATATGAGCAACATCACGGCGGGGCTGGTGCACCGCAGCATGGTGGCCGTGGTGCTGCGGCGGCTGGGTATCCCGGCGGAGGAGAAGACCAACAGCCTGACGAAGGAGCAGCGCTGGAGCCTGGTGCAGCTTTTGAAGCATTTTACGGTGTCTGTCACCGGGCCGCGGCCCGTGGCGGAGGCCATCGTCACCGCCGGCGGCGTGAAGGTGGGGGAGGTAATGCCCAACACCATGGCGTCCAAGCTGGCGGCGGGACTGTATTTCGCCGGAGAGGTGCTGGATGTGGACGCCTACACCGGCGGGTTCAATTTGCAGATCGCCTGGGCCACCGGGTATTTGGCGGGGCTGTCCGCCGCGGAGAAAGAGGAGGGTGAAGCGTATGAATGAGAAAATTTACGCCGTGGCTGTGGATGGGCCGTCCGGCGCGGGAAAGAGCACGCTGGCCAAGGCGGCGGCGGAGCGGCTGGGCATCCTGTATGTGGATACCGGGGCGATCTACCGCACCATCGGCGTGTATGTGTACCGGCGGCACATCGACCCCAAGGACGCGGCGGCGGTGGCGGCGGTGCTGCCGGAGATCACCATCAGCCTGCGCCACGACGAGGAGGGCCTGCAGCGGATGTTCCTCAACGGCGAGGACGTGACGAAGGAGATCCGGCTGCCGGTGATGTCCATGTACGCCTCCGACGTGTCGGCCATTCCGGCGGTGCGGGACTATCTGATGGAATTGCAGCGGTCACTGGCACGGGAGCACAGCGTCATCATGGACGGGCGGGACATCGGCACGGTGGTGCTGCCCGACGCGGACGTGAAGGTGTTTCTGTGCGCCGATGTGGCCGTGCGGGCCAGGCGGCGGTGTCTGGAGCTGGAAAAGAGAGGCACGCCCAAGCCCTACGACCAGGTGCTCAAGGAGATGGAGGAGCGGGACTATCAGGACACCCACCGGGCCATCGCGCCCCTGCGCCCCGCCGACGACGCCATCATGATCGACAATACGGATATGGATTTCGAGGCCAGCTGTGACCTGCTGGTGGATGTGATACGGGGGAGTGTGGAACGGTGAGGAACAAGTTCTACGCCAAGGCGTGGCGCGTGCTGCGGCCCTTGGTGCTGTTTTTCCTGCCGGTGGACCTGCGGGGGACGGAGCATCTGGAGGGGGACGAGCCGGTGCTGCTGTGCGCCAACCACTCCAGCGCCTGGGATCCTATCCTGTTCGTGCTGTCCATGCCCCAGCGGTTCAACGTGCGGATCATGGCCAAGAAGCAGCTGTTTGCCATCCCCATTGTGGGGGGCTTTCTGCGGGCCATCGGCGTGTTCCCGGTGGATCGGGGCAACAGCGACATTGGCGCGGTGAAAACCGCCATTCAGAGCCTGCGGGACGGGTGGAACCTGTTCCTGTTCCCGGAGGGCACGCGGGTGAAGCAGCCCGGGCAGGTGGAGGCCAAGGCCGGCGCGGGCATGATGGCCATTCGCGCCGGGGTGAAATTAGCGCCGGTGTTCATCGGCATGAAGAAGCGGCTGTTCCGCAAGACGCCTATCATCATCGGCGAGCCCTTCGAGCCGGTGTATACCGGGCGGAAGGGCACGGCGGAGGAGTATACCGCCAACAGCCATGAGGTCATGCGCCGGGCCTACGCCCTGGGAGGCGTGTCATGGGAGTGATCCTGGCAAAGACGGCGGGTTTCTGCTACGGTGTGGAGCGTGCGGTGGAGCTGGCGAAGCAGACAGCCGCCGGAGGCGGCTGCGTCATGCTGGGCAGCATCATCCACAACGCGGCGGTGGTGCAGGAGCTGGAGGCGCTGGGAGCGCGGACGGTGGACGATGTGTCCCGAATACAGCCAGGGGAGACGGTGGTCATCCGTTCCCACGGTGAGCCGGTGGAGACGTACCGGGCGCTGGAGGAAAAGGGGGCGCGCATTGTGGACGCCACCTGCCCCAACGTGGCGCGGATACACCAGCTGGTGGCCAAGGCGGAGGCGGAGGGGCGCACGCCCCTGATCATCGGCGAGGCGCACCACCCGGAGGTGCTGGCCGCCGCCAGCCGGTCGCCTCATTCCGTGATTTTGGAAGGGCCGGAGGAGCTGGAAAAGTGGCTGGCGGAGAGGCCGGAGCGGCGGGAAATACCTTTGCTGGCTGTCGCGCAGACCACGTGTATTCAGACGATATGGCAAAATGCTCAGAAAATTCTAAAAAAAGAGTGTACAAACGCCGAAATCTTTGATACAATATGTCTTGCTACGCATAAGCGTCAATCGGAGGCGGCGGAACTTGCCGCCAAGGTGGACGTGATGGTCGTGGTCGGTGACCGTAAAAGCGCCAACACCAAACATTTGACAGAGATCAGCAGGCTGAGATGCCCCACCGTCTATCAGATAGAGGGTGCGGAGGAGTTGAACGTTGACTTTCTTAAAGGATGTTCTGTGGCGGGGCTTACAGCCGGCGCGTCCACGCCTGCGGGCATCATTAAGGAGGTATATGCAACGATGAGCGACGAGATCAAGACCATGGAAGCTACGGAAGAGAGCTTCGAGGAAATGCTGGAGAAATCTTTTAAGACTTTGAATACAGGAGAGAAGGTAACCGGTATCGTGACGGCCATTGGTCCTACCGAAGTGCAGGTGGACCTGGGCTGCAAGCAGGCGGGCTACATCTCTGTGGACGAGCTGTCCGCAGACCCCAACGTGAAGCCCGAGGACGTCGTCAAGGTCGGCGACGAGATCGAGGTCTTTGGCGAGCA
>USNH01000029.1 GCA_900556015.1 uncultured Eubacteriales bacterium
GACTTTAGAAAAAGTTATAGATCTGTTTAAAGGTCAAGAAATAAAAGAAGTTGAAGCAGGAATAAGCTTAGTAGAATTAGTTAATAATATGGGAATTGCAAAAAGTAAAAGAGAAGCAAGAGAATTTATAGAAGCAGGTGCAATTTCAATAAATGGAGAAAAAGTAACAGATTTAGAAAAAGTTATAGATAAAGAGATGTTCATAGAAAGCACATACATAGTTGTAAAAAGAGGAAAGAAAAATTATTACATTGGAAAACTAAAATAATTTATAAAATAGTGTTGTAAAAATCTTAAAAATGAGATATACTATTCTCAAATTTAAATAAAGGGGAGATATAGAATGAAAAAAACATTAAAAACAATATTAGTTATAGCAATGCTTTCAATAGTTATAATATCTATGACAGCTTGTGGAAAAAAAGAAGAAAACAAGGTTCATCGTGGTGTGGCTTCTCATCACCGCGGCGTTCCTGGCCGGTTCTCTGCTCATCCCCGGACACGGGAAGTCGGAATCGGTGCAGGAGGCCATGCGTGACGCGGTGCTCCACGGCACGAACCACATCAGCCTGTTCGGGCTGAAGGACGTGAACCCCGCCTACATATCCTCGTTGGTGGTGGTGGGTGTCATCCTGGTGGCGGCGCTGCTGCTGCGTCTGTTCGTCATTCCCCGGTTCAAGCTCGTCCCCGGCAAGCTCCAGCTGGCGCTGGAGACGGCGGTGGGATTGTTTGACGGCATGGCGAAGGACAACAGTCCCCACCGCAACAAGTTCCTGGGCGCGTACATCTTCGGCGCTGGCGTGTATATCTTCATTGGCACGCTGTTCGAGCTGTTCGGCTTCCAGGCCGTCACCACCGGCGGACACACCATCGCGCTGCCCGCGCCGCTGTCCGACGTGAACGCCGCCATCTCCCTGGGCTGCCTGTCCTACGGCGTGATCCTGGTGGGCGGCATCGTGGCCAACGGCCTCAAGGGCGCGGGCACGGCCCTGAAGGACTTCTCCCTGCCCATCTCCATGAGCTTCCGTATGTTCGGCGCGCTGCTCAGTGGCCTGCTGGTGACAGAGCTGGTCTACTACTATGTGACACTGAGCTATGTGATCCCCGTAGTCATCGCCGTGCTGTTCACACTGCTCCACGCGCTGATCCAGGCCTACGTGCTGACCACCCTGACCTCCCTGTTCTACGGAGAGACCACGGAAAAGCACGCGCCCAAGCCCAAGAAAAATAAGAAAATCAAAGCTGAAACTGTAAATAACTGACGGAGGAAAGAGAAATCATGAAGAAACTGTTCAACAAGAAGGCGTTTGCCCTGCTGCTGTGCCTGGTGCTGGCACTGACCGCTATGCTGACCGTGACCGTATTTGCCGACACCGCTCCCGCTGACGGCGCGGCTGTCACCGCCGCCGAGGAGACCGCCGACAGCGGCGTGAGCGCCAAGGCGATCGCCTCCGGCATCGCCATCGGCGTGGCCGCCGCCGGCGGCGCTATCGGCATGGGCATCGCCGTCGCCAAGTCCGCCGAGGGCATCTCCCGTCAGCCGGAGGCCGAGGGCAAGATCCGTACCACCATGATGCTGGGCCTGGTGTTCCTGGAAACCGCCATCATCTATGCCCTGCTGGTGGTCATCCTCATCATCTTTGTGCTGTAAGGAACGGAGAGTAACGCTATGAGTAACATCCCACTGAATATTGATTGGCAGCAGATCCTGCTGCACTTCTTCAACTTCTCCATTTTGGTGGGCGGACTGTATCTGCTGCTGTTCAAGCCGGTGAAGAACTTTATGGACAAGCGCGTCAAGCACTATGCCGACATGGAGAGCGCCGCCCAGGAGCGTGAAAAGAGCACCGCCGACCTGGAGGCCGCTATGCGCCAGCGCGAGGCCGCCTTCGATGCCGAGCTGGAGGAGAAGCGTGCCGCCGCCGCCAAGGAGGCCGAGGCCTTCGCCCAGCAGCAGCGTGCCGCCGCCCAGCAGCAGGCCGACAAGATCCTGACCGCCGCCCGTGAAAACGCGGAGAACGACCGCAAGAAGATCGTGGCCGAGGCCAACCGCGAGGCCGTGTCCATCGCCGAGGATGCCATGGAGAAGCTCCTGGCCGCCCAGACCGCCCGCGCCTACGACAGCTTTGTAAACGCCGCCGAGGGGGAGGAGCGCCATGAACAATGAGCCCCGCCTGACGGCTTCCCTGCTCAGTGCCTGCCCTCCCGATGACGCCCAGCAGCGCCGTTTGGAGGAGGTGCTGGCAAAGAAATACGGCAAGCCCGTGTCCCTGACCTGGCAGGAGGACAAGACCGCCGCCGGCGGCTTCCGCATCCGCCTGGGCAGCGAGATCATCGACTGGACCGCCGAGGGCCGCCTGACCCAGCTGAAGGATAAGCTGGCGTCTCTCCGTCCCGGCGAGGGGAATGTCATCTCCCTCATCCGCGACACCGTCCGGGACTGGACACCGGAGGTGTACGCCCGTGAGGAGGGTCACGTTCTCTCCGTGGCCGACGGTATCGCCTATGTGGAGGGACTGGATAGCGCCACCTACGGCGAGATCCTGCTCTTCGAGGGCGGCATCCGCGGCATGGTGCAGGAGCTGCGTCCGGGCCGCATCGGCTGCATTCTGTTTGGCCGCGTGGAGGAGGTCAGCGAGGGCACGGTGGTGTACCGCACCGGCAAAACCGCCGGTATCGGCGTGTCCGATGCCATCATTGGCCGCGTGGTGGATGCCCTGGGCGCTCCCATCGACGGCGGCGGCGACATCCCCGTGGATGCCTACCGCATGATCGAGAGTCCCGCCCCCGGCATCATCGACCGCCAGCCGGTGAACACCCCCATGCAGACCGGCATCCTGTCCATCGACTCCATGTTCCCCATTGGCCGCGGCCAGCGTGAGCTGATCATCGGCGACCGCCAGACCGGCAAAACGGCCATCGCCATCGACACCATCCTGAACCAAAAGGGCAAGAATATGCTCTGCATCTACGTGGCCATCGGCCAGAAGGCCAGCTCCGTGGCCCAGATCGCCGAGCTGCTCCGCCGCCACGGCGCGATGGACTATACCACCATCGTCTGCGCCGGCGCGGGCGAGTCCGCGTCCATGCAGTACATCGCCCCCTATGCCGGCGCGGCCATCGGCGAGTACTTCATGCACAAGGGCAAGGACGTGCTCATCGTCTATGACGACCTGAGTAAGCACGCCATCGCCTACCGTGCGCTGAGCCTGCTGCTGGGCCGCTCCCCCGGACGTGAGGCGTACCCCGGCGATGTGTTCTATCTGCATTCCCGCCTGCTGGAGCGTGCCGCCCGTCTCAGCGACGAGCGCGGCGGCGGCAGCATGACCGCCCTGCCCATCGTGGAGACCCAGGCCGGCGACGTGTCCGCCTACATCCCCACCAACATCATCTCCATCACCGACGGTCAGATCTTCCTGGAGAGCAGCCTGTTCTTCGCCGGCCATCGTCCCGCCGTGAACGTGGGCCTTTCCGTGTCCCGTGTGGGCGGCGCGGCCCAGACCAAGGCCATGAAAAAGGCCGTGGGCACGCTGCGTCTCGACCTGGCCCAGTACCGCGAGATGGAGGTCTTTACCCAGTTCTCCAGCGATCTGGACGAGGAGACAAAGAGCCAGCTGGCCTACGGTCAGAGCCTGATGTATATCCTGCGTCAGGGCCGCAGCAGCCCTCTGAGCCAGGCTCAGCAGATCATCACTCTGGTGTCCGCCATGGCCCGCATCTATCAGAAGCTGCCTATCGGTCAGGTGCTGGACTTCCAGAAGCACCTGCTGGCCGCCTTCAACAGCGCCCAGCAGCCCCTGCTGCAAGAGCTGGACGGCGGCGCTGCGCTGACGGACGAGGTCCGCAAGCAGATCACCGACTTTGCAAACACCACGCTGGAGCGCTACCGGCGTGCGGGCGGGCGGTGAGCGTATGGCAAGCACCAGTGAGATCCGCCGGCGCATCGGAAGCGTCCGGCAGACCCAAAAGATCACCCACGCCATGTACCTCATCTCCCAGGCCAAGCTGCGGAAAGCCAAGCAGGATCTGAGCAACACCCGGCCCTACTTCGACGCGCTGCAAAACGAGATTGGCCGCGTGTTCAACGCGGACAGCTCCGTGGAGAGCCGCTACCTTGAGCCGGTACAGCAGCCCGCCAAGGAGGAGGTACTGCGTCCGGCCTGCCTTCTCATCACAGCGGACAAGGGCCTTGCCGGCGCGTACAACCAAAACGCCATCCGCCAGGCCCAGCAGTACATGGCCGACCACCCGGACACCGTGCTCTATGTGGTGGGCGAATATGGCCGCCGCTGGTTCGCCCAGCGGAATATCCCCATTGAGAAGAGCTTTCTCTACACGGCGCAGAACCCCACCCTGGGCCGCGCCCGTCAGATCGCCGAACTGCTGCTGGAGCGGTATGACGCGGGTGAGATCAACGCCGTGGTGGTGATCTACACCGACATGAAGAACGGGCTGGAGGCCGTGGTGCGCCAGGCACAGCTGCTGCCGCTGCACCGGGAGCGGTTCATCGCCGCTGCCGCCAACACGGCGAAGGACGACGTATACGAGTTCATCCCCTCCCCCAACGCGGTGGTGAACAACGCCGCCCGCAGCTGCCTGACCGGCTACATTTACAGTGCGCTGGTGGACAGCTTTTGCAGTGAGCAGAGCGCCCGCATGACCGCCATGAACGCGGCGGATCAGAACGCGGAGGAGCTGCTGAAGGACTTGTCCGTTCAATTCAACCGGGCGCGTCAGGCGGCCATCACCCAGGAGATCACCGAGGTCTCCGCCGGTGAGCGCGCCCAGCGCAGCAAGAAAGAAAAGGAGGGCGACCTCAGATGAAACAAGGAACTATCACGGGCATTTCCGGCCCTGTGATCGATGTGCGCTTCCCGGAGGGCACTCTGCCCGCCATCAACGAAGCGCTGACCGTCCAGGTGGACGGCACTGCCTACACCATGGAGGTGGAGCAGCACCTGGAAAACAAGACCGTCCGCTGCGTCATGATGGCCGGCAGCGACGGCCTCAGCCGCGGCCTCACCGTCACCGCCACCGGCCACGGCATCGCCGTGCCGGTGGGTGAAAAAACGCTGGGCCGTATGTTCAACGTGCTGGGCGATCCCATCGACGGCGAGCCTCCCGTGGACGCGGAAGCGCCCCGCTGGGAGATCCACCGCAGTGCCCCCACCTTCGCCGATCAGATGCCCGCCGCCGACATTTTGGAGACCGGCATCAAGGTCATCGACCTGATCGAGCCGTACCCCAAGGGCGGCAAGATCGGCCTGTTCGGCGGCGCGGGCGTGGGCAAGACCGTGCTGATCCAGGAGCTGATCCACAACGTGGCCATGGAGCACGGCGGCTATTCCATCTTCACCGGCGTTGGTGAGCGCAGCCGCGAGGGCAACGACCTTTGGGGCGAAATGCGCGAGAGCGGCGTGTCCGACAAGACCGCGCTGGTGTTCGGTCAGATGAACGAGTCCCCCGGTGTCCGTATGCGCGTGGCGCTGTCGGGCCTGACCATGGCGGAGTATTTCCGCGACGTGGAGCACAAGGACGTGCTGCTGTTCATCGACAACATCTTCCGCTTTGTCCAGGCGGGCAGTGAGGTATCCACCCTGCTGGGCCGGATGCCCTCCGCCGTGGGCTATCAGCCCACCCTGGCGGGCGAAATGGGCGCTTTGCAGGAACGCATCACCTCCACCAAGGACGGCTCTGTCACCTCCGTCCAGGCGGTGTACGTCCCCGCCGACGACCTGACCGACCCCGCCCCCGCCACCACGTTCTCCCACCTGGATGCCACCACGGTGCTGAGCCGTAAGATCGCCGAGCAGGGCATCTACCCCGCCGTCGATCCGCTGGAGTCCACCTCCCGCATTCTCGAGCCGGACATCGTGGGCGAGGAGCACTATAACATCGCCCGGGCCGTCCAGTCCACGCTGCAAAAATACCGTGAGCTGCAGGACATCATCGCCATTTTGGGCATGGAGGAGCTGAGCGACGAGGATAAGAAGACCGTGGCCCGCGCCCGGCGTATCCAGCGCTTCCTGTCCCAACCCTTCTACGTGGCGGAGAAGTTCAGCGGCGCGCCCGGCGTGTTCGTGCCGCTGCACGAGACGCTGCGGGGCTTCAAGGAGATCCTCTCCGGCGCGATGGACGACTATCCCGAGGCTGCGTTCTTCAACGCAGGCACGATCGATGATGTGAAGCGCAAGGCTGAGGAGTTGAAGAAAGGCGGTATGTGATGGCTGCCACCTTCCATCTGGACATTTTGGCCGCCAGCGTCCCCTTCTACCGCGGCGACTGCGTGTCGCTGGTGATCCCCACCCAGGACGGCGAAATCGGTGTGCTGGCCGGACACTGCAACGCGGTGGGCGCTGTCTGCGCCGGTGAGCTGCGGTTCGAGACGGCGGAGGGTGAGCACCACCGCGCCGCCGTGGCGCCCGGCCTGTTTAAGATCGATGGACAGCGGGTGCTGGTGCTGGTGGATGCCGCCGAGCGGCCCGAGGACATCGATGTGAACCGCGCTCTCCGCGCCCGGGAGGAGGCGGAGGAGCAGCTGCGGCAGAAGCGCAGCATGGCGGAATACCAGTTGGCACAAGGGAATCTGGCCCGTGCGCTCAACCGTCTCCGCGTCAGCGGAAGAATGTAAATGCCCCCCTAAAGTGACAAAGTGACGCCGCGTTTGCGGCGTCACTTTTCATTATTTTTGGTACGAAATGCCCGAAAATGATGCTATTATAAAAGTGGACACGGAAGGGTAGAAAAAAGCCTGTCCGTGGAGTATCATAAGGGCGAGTATTCTACCGGAAGGGAGCTCGTCTTTATGTCTAAACACTTGAATCCGTTGGAAAAGGAATTCCTGATCCGGCAGTACAAAAGCAACTACCGTATCAAAATGAGTGACTTCTGCGAAGCAAACCGCATTTCAACCGGTGCATTCCAGAAGTGGATTAAGCAGTATGATGAGGGCGGCTTGGAAGGTCTGGCTCGTGCAGATAGCGAGATCAAGGATGTCCTCCCGGAGGGAATTGACCGAACGGAGGAATCCTACAAGCGTGAGATACTCAAGCTGCGAATTGAGAATGAACGGCTTAAAAAAAACTATGTCGTGCAGACGACGGATACTGGGGAACAGGAGTTCATTCGTTTAAGGCCGAAGAATTCGAAATCGTAGAACTGCTGTCCAGAGACTATGAGGTTCAGGAACTGTGCTCTCTCATGGGCGTCAGTCGGTCTGGCTATTACAAGTGGAGGAAACGGGACAAGAGTACGCGGGATCTGAGGCGTGAAGAAGTTATCGCGTTAGTCTCCGAAGTCCATAAGGCCCATCCATCCCACGGCTACCGTTGGGTAGCGGCTTTTATACGAGTCAATTATCAGCAGGATATAAGCGATAACTATGTGTACAAGGCCTTTCGTTTTCTGGGAATAAAGGCAAAAACCAAGCATCAAGTACATTATCGCCCCAGGAAAATACGAGATTTGTACCCAAATCTTATCTTCACAACTTGGGATACCGTAGATCGGCCTCGCCAGGTCATTGTGTCAGATATGACGGTATTAAAGCCGTGGATATTTTATCTTGAGCTGACACTCTACTTTGATGTGTTTACGAAACAGATACTCACATGGAAACTATCTGAACGCCGTGGCGGGCGGGAGCAGTATCTGGACGGTCTTGCGGATGTCGTTGAGCTGCTGCGTGGAAAGAAAGAACCAACCATTATCCATACCGACCAAGGCTCTGTGTATTCCTCAAAAGCGTACAACGAACTGATTCAGGACAGCAACATTGTCCGCTCCATGTCGCGGGCAGGTAAACCAACGGACAATCCTGTCAATGAGGCTCTAAACGGTTGGATAAAAGAAGAACTATTCATCGATTTTCGATTAGAAGAATGCCGTACGAGAGATGCTGTGAAAGCTGTCCTGTGCCGCTATGTTGCCTTTTATAACCGGCAGCGTCCCTGCTTTGCAATCGGCTATGACACACCGGATAACTACTGCAAGCGTTTCTATCGAGGTGAGCTTGAAAAGAAGGATACCTTTTCAAAGCGCATCCTGACCGAAGAGCCCAAATTCGTGCAAAAGCGGAAAGATACAGAAAAATAACCCTGTGCTGTGTCTACTTTTGATTTTGTCGCTCTACTCTATCCAAAACTACTATCCCTTGCAAACAAGGACATTACAAGGCTTCGAATCATCGTGTCCACTTTTGAAAAAGGATTTCGGCAAAAATTATTGTCCGTGTCCACTTTTGAAAAAACAACTTCCGCAAAAATGTTCCTCATGTCTACTTTTGAAAAAGCAAATCAAAAATAAATATTTTTCGTGTCTACTTTTTTTGACCACTACAGGGTGTAAAAATATCGCTTTCGCTTTTTGCCATCCAGTGTCCTCCATATTCAGTT